>JANXYD010000219.1 GCA_025350265.1 Hyphomicrobiaceae bacterium
GGTCAGCACCAGCACCGGCAGGGTCACCAGCAGCGCTGCGGCCGCCAACGGCCCCCAACTCAGCTGGTCGAACGAGATCATATTGTAGACAGCGACCGGCAGCGTGCGTGTTTCCCGTCCGGCAAGCACGATACCGAAGACAAAGTTATTCCATGAAAAGATCACGGCGAGGATGAAGGCAACGGCGATCCCCGGCCGTGCGATCGGTAGCGCGACGTGGCGGAACACCTGCCAGCGCGTGGCGCCGTCGATGACGGCGGCTTGCTCGAGTTCGATCGGCGTCGTCTCGAAATATCCGATCATGATCCAGATGACGATGGGCACGGTTACAACGAGGTGGATGATGATTTGCGGCCAGAGTGTGCCGAGCAGTCCCAGCCACTGAAACAGCAGAAAGAGCGGGATCAGGAACGAAAGTCCCGGCGTGATCCGGGCAATGAGAATGACGGCTGCGGCCTTGCGGGCGCGCATGCGGGCCAAGCCATAGCCGGCGGGCACGCCAACTAGCAGGGCTGACAGCGTGGCTGATCCGGTGACGATCAGGCTATTGAGGAAGTAGGTCGAGAACCGATTGGAATTGAACACCGCCGCATAGTTCGCCCAGTTGAGGCGCGGCGGGATGAAGGCTGGCGGATAGGACGCATTATCGACCTCGAACTTGAGCGACAGCGAGATCATCCACAGAAAGAACAACACCGCCGGTGAGACGATGACGAAAATAGCGAAGATTAGTCCGGCCGAATGAAGCCATCGCCGCAGTTTCATGCGCTGCCCCCAGCGTCGTTCCAATGGGTGCGTTGGCGTAGTAGCAGCAGAGCGCCGGCCAAAGCGATAATGAGGATGAAAAAGACGACGACGATCGCCGATGCATAACCCACGTCATAATAAACGAAGGCGACAGAGTAGAGATAAAGGTTGATGGTCTCAGACGCGGTGCCCGGTCCGCCCTGAGTGATCGCGAAAATGATGTCGAAGCTTTTGACCGCATCGATCATGCGGATCATGGCGGCAATGAACAAAAATGGCGCAATGAGCGGGGCGGATACGTAACGGAAGATCTGCCAGGGCGTGGCACCGTCGATGACGGCGCTTTCGTATGGTTCGGCCGGGATCGAGGCGAGGCCGCCAAGTACGATCAACATGACGAGCGGCGTCCATTGCCAGGTTTCGACGAGGACGAGCGAGGCAATGGCTGTCGTGGGGTGGAATACCCAGAGCTGGGGCGGAATGCCGACCAGGGACAACAGGTAGTTCAGAACGCCCAGTTGCGGGTGGAACATCATCGTCCAGACCAGCGCGATTGCCACCGGCGTGGCCATCATCGGCAGAATGAACAGGCCACGCAGGAAGCCACGCAACGGAAAGCGCGTGTTGAACAGTACGGCCGCCAGCGTGCCGAGGATCAACGGCAAGATGACCGACAATGCCGTGTAAAACAGGGTGTGACCGACCGACTCGACGAAGCGTTGATCTGTTGGCAGTCGGGCGTAATTTGCGAGCCCCGAGAAGGCCGGTGCGGCACCGATCTTCCATTCGTGCAGGCTCATCCAGATCGTGAATGCCCAAGGAAAGACGATCACCGCGAGCACAACGACCAGCGCTGGGACGACGAACGGCCAATACGACGGCGGTCGCCACGCAACGACGACGGCGTCGGTATCGCGCTGCGCGGAAAGCGCTGATGCTGGCGCGCCTGTCTCGATCACGCTTTTTCGCTGCGCTCCAGGATCGGGCGGAATTGTTCGTGGGCCTTTTTCAGTTCCGTTGCGGGATCGGCGCCCGACAGCGTCGCCGTCAGCGCCGCGCCGACGAGGTCGCGAAACTCTGCAACGGGAATGATCACGGGCAGGCCGAGCTTGCTGATTTTGCCTGACCCGATCACCGAGTCGAGCCATTCCGGCGGCATCTTCACGCCTTTGCGCACGGCGTCGTCGTTGAGTATCGACGACCGGAATGGCACGCCGCCACCGGCTTGCAGCAGCCTTGCCCCCATCGTTTTGGAAACTGCCCACTGGCAATAGAGGTAAGCTGCCTCCTTCTTGGTGCTGGCTTGCGTGATGCCGATGCCGTCGCCGTAGGTGGCTGAATATGAGCCCTTGGGGCCGGCCGGAACCAGTGCGTAGCCTATTTTGCCGGCAACGCGGGACGCGTTGGGATCTTCCACCGGTGGTGCCCAGCCGACGCCGTCGATCCACATGGCGGAGCGGCCTTGTGTCAGCGACGCCATCGACTCCATCCAATTGAAGCCGGCGGTGCCGGGGGGGGCCGTCTTGGTCAGCAGGCGCTGATACAATTTGGTGGCTTCGATGGCTTCGGGGCCGTCGGTCAGGATGTTGCCCTTGGCGTCGAGAAATTCGCCGCCATAGTTGAGAAAGAAGTTGGTCCACAGCGTCATGTTGGCATTGCGCAGGCCACGGCCGACGAAGCCGTAGATGCCGTTGGCGGGGTCGTTGAGCTTCTCGGCGGCGGCAACCATTTCGTCGAACGTCTTGGGCAACTCGACGCCCTTCTTGGCGAACAGTTCCTTGTTCCAATAGAGAATGAAATAATCGACCGACCACGGTAGCGAATGCATTTCGCCCTTGTCGTTCTTGGCGAACTGTAGGCCACCGGCGGAGAAGTCGTCGACCCTGAGATCGGGCGCAGTCAATCCGGGGTCGTTCATGAAGCCGGTGAGGTCGGCGAGCCAGCCGGCTTTTTCGAACTGCCGCTTCTGCACGTGGTAGCTGAGATGGACGACGTCGAAGCTCGGCTTGCCGGATGTCAGTTCAATGACGGCCTTCTGCCGTTGCTGCTGTTCGGGAATGACTTCCGACCCGACTTTGATGCCGGTCAGATCGGTGAACTCGGCCGCATATTTCTGCAGGAGATCGCCGCGTGGACCCTTGATGAGGTTCACCTCGATTGTCGTGCCGGCATACTTCTTCCAGTCCAACTCGGCCGCGTAGGCCGGGAGACCGGAAAGCCCGAGCGCACCGGTGGCGGCCGATCCGGCCAGCATCGTGCGGCGAGACACCGTTACATTCTTCATGATTCCACCCTGCCGTATCGTTTCTTGTGGGTCATGTTAGGCAGGCCGTCGTTAATTGGACAATGAAATTTTTCGGCGGGCGCAATCTTTGAGGACCTGGGCCAAGTGCGAGCTTGTCGTGACAATCGCCGGCTCCGAATTGAGACGCACTGAGAAATACGGCCTTGCCAGCGGCCAACGCGATGTTAGTCTCCCTCAAAAAAGGCCCTTGAGGAGGAAACCAAAATGAAAATCCGAGATGGCCGACGTGTGTTCAACACACTGTCGGTGGCGATTGCTGCGGCGGCGCTGTTCGTCGCGCTCAGGCCTGATGCTGCGAGTGCGCAAACCAAATATCGCTTTGCCTATGATCAGCCAAAGGCCACCGGCTACGGCGTTGCCGGTGATATCTTCAACGCCAAACTCACCGAAGTGTCCAAGGGCGCGATGGGCATCGACCAGTATCCGGGAGCACAACTCGGGCAGGAACCGCAGCTGCTGCAGCTGATCAAGGCCGGCGATCTCGACTTCTGCATCACCTCGACCGCCAACACTGCCACCGTCTCGCCGCAGGCGGGTGTGTTCTCGCTCCACTTTCTATTTCGCGACGAAGCACATCTAATGAAGTCGCTCGCCGACGCCGAGGTTTCGAAGGCGGTGCGTGGCATGATCGACGATACCGTGCCCGGCGCACACGCCTTGACGCTGATGACGCTCGGTTTTCGCGACATCTATTCCAAGAAAGAGATCAAAAGCATCGACGACTTGAAGGGCGTGAAAATCCGCGTTCAGGCCACCGCTACCGAGGATGCGACGTTCCCGATCTATGGCACGCAAACGGTGCACATGCCGTTCGGCAGCGTTTACACGTCGCTGCAAACCGGCGTCGTCGATGCGGCCGAAAACAGCGTCAATGTCTATCTTGTCAACAAGCACTACGAAGTGGCCCCGGTTTTATCGATGACGGAGCATGAGGCCAACAACAGCCTGATCTGGGTGTCCGACAAACTGTGGAAGACGCTCACGCCGGAGCAGCAAGGCTGGGTGCAAGCGGCGGCCGACGAGGTGGGCAAGGTGCAGCCCGGCAAAGCCTTGGAAATGGAACACCAGTCGGCAGCAAAGTTGACCCAAGTCGGCGTCAAAATCGTCACGGCTGTCGATAAAAGCGGGATGCAGAAAGTCGCCGCACCCATGATCGAGAAGCTGTCGACCGAACTCGGCCCGCACGCAGCCAAGATCGCAAAGTTGGTACAAGGCATCAAGTAAGCGGCGTTGCCGCGCACTGCAAGTTTTCCGCCACGCTGTCATCCTAGGCCTCGTGCCTAGGACTTACGGATTGACCGACGTCGTAAGCTACGGCCTTGGCTTCGCATCAACGCCTCCAGAAGCTAGTCTCACCCTGGGTTCTGGGCACACGGCCCAGGATCGCACCGAAGGTGCGCCGCCGATTTGTCTCGCATCGGGCAACGGAACCGGCCGATGTCTTGGCGAGGCTAATGATTGACACAAAGACCCACCTTCAAAATCCCAGGCTTCCATGCTTCCCTCCATCCTTGTCCCCAACCGCCAGCGACACTTGAAGTGGAAAGCGCTCGATTCGCTCGAACGCTTGTTGATGGTGGCATGTGGTACGCTGCTGTTTCTGCTGTGTACGTCGGTGGTTGCCGATATCCTGACGCGGCTGGCGGGCGCACCGTGGCTGTGGCTGCAAGAAGTGACATCGACATTTTCGGTCTATGGCATTTTTCTCGGCGCGGCGGTGGCGACGCGGCGCAACGAGCATCTCTATCTCACCGCCATGTCCGACACGCTGACCGGCACCCTGCGCAACGTCGTCGAGGTCATCATCCGCCTCGTCATCATCGCCGTGGCCGCCGTCATGATCGTCTACGGCTATCAGAATTTCCTGCGCGGCTTCGGCAGCTTTCGCATGCCGTCGCTGACGCCGATCGCCTCGCTCTATGCGGCCATTCCGCTGTCCGGCGCACTGATCGCGCTATTTGCCGTCGAACAGTTGATCAACGGGCTGAGAAACGGCTTCAATCATCCCGCAGACCCGATGACGGTGGGCCATTGATGACGAGCGCTTTGCAAACCACGCCAACCCGGACCGTCCCATAGATGAGCAACACCCATATTCTCATCATGATGACGGCGCTATTCCTGACGTTTGGTTACCTCGGCGTGCCCGTCGCGTTCTCGTTGATGGCAGGCGTGCTGTTGGGCACGATATTTACGACGGTCAGCTTTCCGACCATTATTCAGAAGATGTTCGACGGCATCGACAGCGAGGCGTTGCTGGCGATCCCGTTTTTTCTGCTGGTCGGAGAGTTGATGGGGTCGGCCAACGTCGTGCAACGCATCGTCGACCTGTCGCTGGCGCTGGTCGGGCATATTCGTGGCGGCCTTTCGCAATCGGTCGCGGTGTTCTCGATGTTCTTTTCGGAGATGAGCGGATCGACCACGGCTGACGTCGCTGTGATGACTCGTGCGCTCGGCGAACCGATGAAGAAAGAGGGGTATTCGCCGCCCTTCATCGCTGCACTGATCGCAGCCGCATCGACCATCGCGGCGCTGGTGCCACCGTCCATTACCGCCGTGGTTTATGGCGCGGTCGGCAACGTGTCGATCGCCGGACTGTTCATGGCCGGCATCGTGCCCGGCCTGATGATCGGCTTTGGATTGATGCTTTATTGCTACTTTTTCGGCCCTGAAGGCATGCGGCGGCCGCGCGCCACGTTTGGCCAATTCTCCGACGCGCTCAAGGCGTCCGCCCTGCCGCTGATGATCCCGGTGATTTTGCTTGGCGGCATTCTGACGGGCTGGTTCACGCCAACGGAAGCCGGCGTGGTCGCTGTGTCGTGGATCCTGTTCGTAATCATACCCATCCTGGCGCGCGGGCATATCCGCAAGCTGCCCTATGACTTCTGCCACGCCGGCCTGATCTACTCGTTGCCACTGATAACAATCGCTGCCGCCAGCGCCTTCGGCTGGATGCTTGCTTATCTGCATGGGGCGGCGCTGATCTCGGATTGGATCACGGGGCTGGTCGGCAACGACCCCGGCTTGATCATGATCATGCTGGTGCTGCTGTTCACCATCATCGGCGATTTCATCGAACCGGTGCCGACGATCATCATCTTCATGCCGCTGGTGAATTCATTGACCGAGGCTGGCAACATCAACCCCGTGCACATGGGCGTGGTGCTGATCGCAACGCTCGCTTTCGGATTGATCACGCCGCCGTACGGGCTTGTGCTGCTGATGGCGTCCAAGTTCGTTGGCGTACGGTTCTCGCAGGCGTTGCGTGCGGCGTTGCCGATCTACATGGTGTTCCTCGTCACGATCGGCTTCACGATCTTCTTTCCCAAGGTGATCCTATGGCTGCCCAAACAGGTCATCCCGCAGTCGGTCGGCTGCTTTAAAAGCCCGAGTGGCACCGGCTTCATCTGTCCACAATGAGCGCATTTCGAGGATAAGCGGCACGGCCATGACCGATGCAATCCGTATCTTCGTGGGTGAGCTGGCGGCGCTGCAGCCCTTCAAGGGCCTCGCGTCGGAGGTGCGGTTCTATACGCTGACGCCTGACGCCGATCTGGTCGTGTTGCTGTTCGACGACGAGCTGCAAGACCGGCTGCATAGCCGCTTCGGCACCGGCGACTGGCCGGAAAACCAAGCTGTGAACCTGTCGACGACGGACCAGACCTTCGCCGCCGAATGTTCACGGCACGGATCGCTCGCCTACCTTCAGTCCGAATCCGATGCGGGCGCGACGTTTCAATCCGCCGTTCTTTGGCAGAATGGCGCACTGACGATCGGACCGGTCGCCTTGGACCTCGGTGGGGCCAATGCCGGCCGGGCTGCATCGCTACGGCCGATCAATGTGGCGTTGCGTGCGCTTGGCGTAAAAGCCGAGCCGCCGTGTGACGAATGCGCCGCGTTCGGTCTCGCGGGCTTTGCCTCCAACGCCGACATTCGCGCACGCGGCTGGTCGCTGCGCCCGTGAAGTGCTTCCGGATAAAGCATTCCCCGGACGCGATCCGGGGTGTGAAGCGGTTTTCCGACAAGAAGCAAGACAAAACAGAAATGACCGATTTACGCCGGTGCCTTCGCCGCCAGCATGCGGAACGTCGTCTTGATGCGACGCACAGTGCCGGTGCGCGCCCGCATCACCACGGTTTCGGTTTCGGCGAAATCGCCACGGAAATGTACGCCGTCGAGCAGCGAACCGTCGGTAACGCCGGTGGCTGAAAAGATCGCATCGCCGGACGCCATTTCTTCCATCGTATAGACGCGCGTGATGTCGGTGATGCCCATGGCGTGGGCGCGCGCGATCTGCGCTTGACCGTCGGCCCCTTTCTCCGGCTTCAGGCGACCCTGCATCTGCCCGCCGATGCAGCGCAGCGCCGCAGCCGCCAGCACACCCTCAGGTGCCCCGCCTGACCCCAGGTACATGTCGATGCCGCTCTTCTGTGGGTCGGTGGTCCAGATCACACCGGCGATGTCGCCGTCACGGATCAACCGCACCGAAGCGCCGCACGCCCGGACCTGCCGCAACAACTCGTCGTGGCGTGGACGGCCCAGCATGCATACCGTGATGCGCTCGATGCTGACGCCCTTGGCCTTGGCCAGCTTGCGCAGGTTGTCGGCCACCGGTGCGTCGATGTCGATGAGATGATCGGGATAGCCTGGACCGATCGCAATCTTGTCCATGTACATGTCCGGCGCATTCAGCAGGCCGCCACGCTCGGCGATGGCGATCACGGCGAGCGCGTTCGGTTCGGCCTCCGCGCAGATCGTGGTGCCTTCCAGCGGATCGACTGCGATATCGACGTCGGGACCATGGCCGGTGCCCAGCTCCTCGCCGATATACAACATCGGCGCTTCGTCCATCTCGCCCTCGCCGATGACGACGCGGCCGTTGATATTGACCTTGGCCAGTTCCTCGCGCATCGCCTTGACGGCGGCGCCGTCGGCCGAGTTCTTGTCGCCGCGCCCACGCCATTCGGCCGAGGCGATCGCCGCAGCCTCGGTCACGCGCGCGATTTCGATGGAGAGCACGCGGTCGAGGCCTGGGGGGGGCGGAACGGTCGATTTGCTACCGTGCATGATGGGTCCTCGAGTGTGGTTCCAGAAACCGAAATCGCCGTCAGCACGGCAAAATGATGTGTCCGGCGGAAGATCTGAGGGTCGTCTTAAGATGAACCGCGCGTCTCGTCAAAGGCCGCCGGAGTGCCCTGGGGCGGCAATTCGGACAGCGGCAGCGTAACGAAGCGGTTCCGCTTTGCCGTTCCAAGGTCTATCATGGGATCTTCGTCGCCGTCCGTCTCGGGAAGCCCGGTCATGCAAAAACTCGTCGATCCAACCTCGGCCTATGTGGATACCAAGCAGGCCTTGGCGGCCAATCCAGATGCGGTCGCGCGTAACATGATGAAATTGATGCAGCAATCGAGCGCGGTCATGGCGAGCCTGATGCAGCGGTCGGCGGCGGCGCAGGCCAAGGGTGGCGGCGGCACGAGCGGCGACATGACGGAGATGGCCAAGATCTGGGCCGGCGTCGGCCAGCAGTGGATGGCCGATCCGAAGAAGCTCACGCACATGCAGGCCGAGTTGACGAAGAGCTATTTCCAGCTCTGGCAGCACACGGCCCAAAAGATGATGGGACAATCCGCCCCCGACGTCGCCCAGGCCGAGCCAGGTGACAACCGCTTCAAAGACGCCGGCTGGGCCGAAAATCCCTACTTCAATTTCTGGAAGCAGAGCTATCTCGTTACGTCGCAGTGGGCGACCAAGGCGTTGGCCGAAACGGAGGGGCTCGACGAACGCTCGCGCGCTTTTGCCGATTTCGCGCTCAAGCAGATGCTGACGGCGATGTCGCCGTCCAACTATGCCGCCACCAACCCCGAGGTGATGCGCGAAACCTTCAAGTCGCACGGTGCCAATCTCGTCGCGGGCATGGAAAACCTGGCGCACGATCTGGCCAATAGCGGCGAGATGCTGAAGATCAGCCAAACCGACACGACAGCGTTTGAGGTTGGCCGCAACGTCGCCACGACCCCTGGCAAAGTGGTGTTTCAGAACGAGCTACTGCAACTCATTCAATACACGCCGACGACCGAGAAAGTGTACGAGATCCCGTTCGTGATCGTGCCGCCATGGATCAATAAGTTCTACATCCTCGATCTGACCGCTGAAAAAAGCTTCATCAAGTTCGTCGTCGATCAGGGCTACACCGTGTTCGTTGTGTCCTGGGTCAACCCGGATGCGAAACTCAGCCACAAGACCTGGGAAGACTATCTCAACGAAGGTTTGATGGTGGCAGCCAATACAGCCAAGCGCGAATGCAAAACCAAGAAGGTCAACATTCTCGGCTATTGCATTGGCGGCACGCTGTTGGCGACGGCGCTCGGCGTGCTGGCGGCCAAGGGCCAGGGCAACGGCCCGTTCGGTTCAGTTACTTTTCTCGTGGCGCAGAAGGATTTCACAAAGGCTGGCGACCTCAAGCTGTTCGTCGACGAAAATCAGCTGCAGTCGATCGCCAAGATGATGGAGGCGAAGGGCTATCTGGACGGCGCGAACATGGCGACCGTGTTCAACATGCTCAGGCCGAAGGATCTGATCTGGCCGTACATCATTAACAACTACATGCTGGGCAAGAAACCGCCGCCGTTCGACTTGCTATATTGGAACCAGGATTCGACGCGCCTGCCGGCGGCCAATCACAATTTTTACCTGCGCGAGTTCTATCACGAGAACAAGCTGGCGCTGGGCAAGCTGCAACTCGACGGCGTCACCATCGACCTCGGCAAGATCAAGCTGCCGGTGTTCGAACTGGCGACGCGCGAAGACCACATCTCGCCGCCGAAATCGGTGTTCACGGGGGCCAAGATGTTTGGCGGTCCGGTTGAGTTCGTGCTGGCTGGATCGGGCCATATCGCTGGCGTGGTGTCGCCGCCCGGCAAGACGAAATATCCCTATTGGCTCAATAAGCGGCCGCTGTCGCATCCGGAGTGCACGACTTTGGACGCGTGGCTCACCGGTGCCGAAGAGATCAAGGGGAGCTGGTGGCCGCATTGGTCGAAGTGGCTGGCGCAATACTCGGGTGACATGGTGCCGGCGCGTACACCAGGCGCGCGTCTCGGCGTTATCGAGGATGCGCCCGGCAGCTATGTGAAGACCAAGTCATAACGTCGTGCGTGTCGGCGATTTAGCAACGAGCGCCGATCAGGCGAGGCAGCACTTTTTGTGCTTCTTGCCGGAGCCGCAGGGACACGGATCGTTGCGGCCGATCTTCGGGCTGGCTCGAACGTATTGCTCCACCGTCTGGTGACCGTGATGATCGTGGTCATGGTCGCAATCGGGGCCATGCACATGCTCGACGGGAGCGGGTGGCGTCTTGGTGGTATCGGTGGACGTCATGGACGGGACCTTTGCGATTGCAGACGACAGCTGAAGTTGTCGCGCTTGAAGGTGTGTTCGAGACGATACTTAGTGCGTCCGGGGCGGATCGGCCAGAGCTATCGCGAAACGGGCCGTCGGACGAGATCGCTTGACGGGCGCGGGCGACCTGAGGCATGCGCGGGCGGTGGGGCGCGCTCAGCGCCTAGTCGTAACCGGATAAGTCCATGCCTCGTTCAAGCGAAACCTCGGCGCAGGTGGCGGCCGAGCCAACTGCCGCGGCATTTGCCGCCGTCTACGATGCCGGCAAGGCGCAAGTCGTGTGGACGCGATTGGTGGCCGATCTTGAAACGCCGGTATCGGCTTATTTGAAGCTGTCGGATGGCCGCTCGATGACGTCGTTGCTCGAATCGGTCGAGGGCGGCGCTGTGCGGGGGCGCTACTCGTTCATCGGTATCGAGCCCGATATCGTCTGGCGCGCCGAGGGCAATGTGGCCGAAATCAATCGCCAACCGGTCGCGGACCCCGACCGGTTCGTGCGCCAACCCCTGCCCGCGCTTGCAGCCTTGCGCGCGCTGTTGGCGGAAAGCCGCATTGATTTGCCTGAGGGGCTGCCGCCCAACTCCGCCGGTGTCATCGGCTACATGGGCTACGACACGGTACGCCTGATCGAGGACCTGCCCAACGTGCAGCCCGATCACCTCGGCATTCCCGATGCCATCCTGGTGCGGCCCACGACGATGGTGGTGTTCGACAGCATCAAGGACGAGATGATCGTCGTCACGCCGGTCTATCCGGCACCCGACGTGGATGCCGCAACGGCGTACACCCGCGCGCTCGGCCGTCTGGAGCGGGTGATCGACGCGCTCGACCAGCCGACCCCGCACGCGGCCATTGCCGGGCCCGACGCACTCGCCCTGCCGGCCACCACCTCCAACACCTCGCCGTCCGAATACAAGGCGATGGTCGTGCGCGCCAAGGACTACATCTCGGCCGGCGATGCATTTCAGGTGGTGCTGTCGCAACGTTTCTCCGCACCGTTCGGGCTTTCGTCCACGGCGCTTTATCGCGCGCTGCGCCGCACCAATCCGTCGCCGTTTTTGTTTCATCTTGATTTCGGCGGCTTTGCCATTGTCGGCTCGAGCCCGGAGATTTTGGTGCGCGTGCGTGATGAGCAGGTCACCATTCGTCCGCTTGCCGGCACGCGACCGCGGGGGGCCACGCCTGAGGCCGATCAGCAACTCGAACGCGATCTGCTCGCCGACCCCAAGGAGCGGGCCGAACATCTGATGCTGCTCGATCTCGGCCGCAACGATGTCGGCCGCGTCGCGGCGATCGGCAGCGTGCAGGTGGCGCA
>JANXYD010000233.1 GCA_025350265.1 Hyphomicrobiaceae bacterium
GGCAAGGAGATTGGCAACCGTCGCGGCCGCTCCAAGAAGACCGGCCGCCCCGGTGCCTGATGGCATTCGACGGCCTGACTGGCGGCGAAGATCGCGGTCGCGGCTGTCGGGTCGCGCCGAAACGCTTGACCCGACCTTGACCCAAAATGCCGCCGGTCAGGCCGTCGAATGCCATCAGGCACCGGGGCGGCCGGTCTTCTTGGAGCGGCCGCGACGGTTGCCAATCTCCTTGCCGCTCTCGACGTCGATGGTCTTGGTCGGCACACGCGGTGACAGCGGATCGCGCTTCTTGGGCAGCGCCTTGCCCACTGGAATTTCCGTGCGGCCGACCGTCATCTCGTCGAGCGTCGGCTTGCGCACGCGGCTGGTGGATTGCGCGAAAGTCGATTGCACCGGCTCATATTCGGCGGCGATCCGCGAGCCAGTCTTAGCCTCGCGATTGGAGGGTCGCTTGCCCGGTAAATTCGCCGCCGCACCATATTTCTGTTCGCCCTGATAGCCGCCCGTGAGGTCGTCGATGGCGGATTGCCGCGCCAGCGGATCGTCGGCGATCGCCAGTTCGGTGGCGCGCAAGCGCTTGACCTCGTCACGGAGGCGGGCGGCCGTTTCGAATTCGAGATCCGAGGCGGCGGCATGCATGCGCTTCTCCATGTCGGCGATGACGGCCGCCAGATTGTGCCCGACTGTTCCGGTGCCGGCATCAGCGGCCAGACCGGCATCGACGCTGACGTGATCTTGCTCGTAGACCGACGACATCGTGTCGTGGATCGAGCGCTTGATGCTGGCCGGCGTGATGTCGTGGGCGACATTGTAAGCCGTCTGCTTCTCACGGCGGCGCGTGGTTTCGGCGAGCGCGCGCTCCATCGAGCCGGTGATCTTGTCGGCGTACAGGAGCACGCGGCCGTCGACGTTCCGCGCCGCACGGCCGATCGTCTGAATGAGCGAGGTCTCGGAGCGCAGGAAGCCCTCTTTGTCGGCATCGAGGATGGCAACGAGCGCGCACTCCGGAATGTCCAAGCCTTCGCGCAGCAGGTTGATGCCGATCAGCACGTCGAAGGCACCCAGGCGCAAGTCGCGAATGATCTCGATGCGCTCCAACGTCTCGACGTCGGAATGCATGTAGCGCACGCGAATGCCGCTTTCGTGCATGTATTCGGTGAGGTCTTCCGACATGCGCTTGGTCAGCGTGGTGACCAGGGTGCGATAGCCTTTCGCCGCCACCAGGCGCACCTCGTCGAGCAAGTCGTCGACCTGCGTCTTGGCGGGGCGGATTTCGCAGACGGGATCGATGAGGCCGGTCGGTCTGATAACCTGCTCGACGAACGCGCCGCCGGTCTGTTCCATCTCCCACGGGCCGGGCGTCGCCGACACGTACACCGTCTGCGGGCGCATGGCGTTCCACTCTTCAAAGCGCATGGGACGATTGTCCATGCAAGAGGGCAAGCGGAACCCGTACTCAGCCAGCGTCGCCTTGCGACGATAGTCGCCACGGAACATGCCGCCGATCTGCGGCACGGTGACGTGACTCTCATCGGCGAACACAAGTGCGTTGTCGGGCAGGTATTCGAACAAAGTGGGCGGCGGTTCGCCGGGCTGGCGGCCGGTGAGGTAGCGCGAATAATTCTCGATGCCGGCGCAACTGCCGGTCGCTTCCATCATCTCCATGTCGAAGGTGGTGCGCTGGTCGAGCCGCTGCGCCTCCAGTAATTTGCCGGTTGCATGCAACTCGTCGAGCCGCTGCTTGAGCTCGGATTTGATGGCCTTCATGGCTTGCTGCAGCGTCGGCTTCGGCGTCACGTAGTGCGAGTTGGCGTAGACCTTGACCAATTTCAGTTCGTCGGTCTTCTGGCCCGTCAGCGGATCGAATTCCGTAATGCTCTCGATCTCGTCGCCGAACAGGGAGAAGCGCCACGCGCGGTCTTCCAAATGCGCGGGGAAGAGTTCGATCGTATCGCCGCGGACGCGAAAATTGCCGCGCACGAAATTCAGGTCGTTGCGGCGATATTGCAGTGCCACCAGGTCGGCGAGGAACTGCTTCTGCGAAAGGCGGTCGCCGGTCTTCACCGTGAAGGTCATGGCGGTGTAGGTTTCGACCGAGCCGATACCGTAGATGCACGACACGGAGGCGACGATGATCACGTCGTCGCGCTCGATCAGTGCGCGGGTGGCGGCGTGCCGCATGCGGTCGATCTGCTCGTTGATCGTTGCCTCTTTCTCGATGTAGGTGTCGGTGCGCGGAACGTAAGCCTCGGGCTGGTAATAATCGTAATACGACACGAAATATTCGACGGCGTTGTTGGGAAAGAAGCTCTTGAACTCTCCGTAGAGCTGAGCCGCGAGCGTCTTGTTCGGCGCGAGCACCAGCGCCGGCCGTTGCGTTTGCGCGATGACGTGGGCAACCGTGAAGGTCTTGCCGGACCCGGTGACGCCGAGCAGCACCTGATTGTTGTCCTGGCGGTTGACGCCCTCGACGAGTTCGGCGATGGCGGCAGGCTGATCGCCCTTCGGCGTATATTCCGAAACCAGTTCGAACGGGATGCCGCCCTCGCTCTTGTCGGGACGCTCGGGACGATGCGGCACATATTTCGGCAGCGTGCCGGCGACCAACGGATGTGCCGCGATCATCGGCTGGCGCGACAGCAGATCGCGCTCCTTGTCGCCGCGTTGCTCGGGGCGGGTGAGGATGGCATTCAGCGAGGCAGTCATGCTCTCGTCGCCGCGCGGCGGACGCGGGCCGGATTGACGCAGCGCGGGGAGCGTGGGCAGTCCCTGCTCGGTGACCTTGGGTCGGTCGAACAGCGGACCGGAGGCGGTAAACGCCGATTGTGGGGCTTCGCCGAAGCCGGGAGTGCCGGCGTGCGTTTCGCTGGGCGGGGGCGACGGCTTGCCCGAGTGGCCCCGTGAGCGTCGCGGCGTCGATGATTTCGCTGGTTTGGCCATGATCTCAATATGCGCCGGACGTTTCCATGAAGGCAAGGATGGGGGTCGAAGGGCAGTGTCTCAGTTTGAATTAAAACGCTTGGTGCAAAGAACTTACGAACCAGAAAGTCGACTTCGTATCCACTGTCATCCTAGGCGCAACATGGCGGAGCCATGCCTCGCATGGACGCCTAGGATGACAGTGGAGGTTGGTGCAGTCCGTCGAGAACAGGCATTAAGATTCAAACTGCGCACTGGCAACGGAAGCACCCAGGTGGGTAGCAACGACAACGATATCAATGGCGCAATCGACGGCGCGTGGTCACTAGAGTGCTTCCGGATAAAGTGTGAGCGGCTTTCCGATAAGAAGCACGACGAAACAAACAGCTAGGAGCGTTCCGCGATTCAACTAAAACCGGAACGACCCTAGCACGGATGGCAAACACATGATCGAATTCGCGGTGATATTCGGAGCGGGATTGCTGGCGGGCATGATGAACGCGATGGCGGGGGCCGGGTCGTTCGTCAGTATTCCCGCGCTCATCGCCGTCGGCGTGCCGTCGGTGCAGGCGAATGCGTCGAGCACGGTGGCACTGTTGCCCGGCAGCATGACAAGCGCCTGGGTGTATCGCGACGGGTTGGGGCCGATCGGTGCGGTGCCGCTCGGATCGCTGGTGATCGTGACGCTGATCGGCGGCGTGCTGGGGGCGCTGCTGTTGCTATGGACACCGGCGCGGGCCTTCGACGTCATTCTGCCGTGGCTGTTGCTGGTCGCGCTGCTGGTGCTGACGTTCGGGCGTGGCATTGGCAACTGGTTGCGGCGTCATGGACGGATAGGACCGGTCACTATCCTGGCCGTCCAATTCGCACTGGGCATCTATGGCGGCTATTTCGGCGGCGCGGTCGGCTTGATGATGATGGCAATGTGGGGCTTGCTCGGCGATGGTGACATCAAAAGCTTGAACGCGCCGCGCACGTTCTTGGTGAGCGCGGCCAATCTGACAGCGGTTCTGACGTTTATTGCCGCGCAAGCGGTGCACTGGCCGGAAACGATCGTCATGCTGGTCGCGTCGATCATCGGCGGTTATCTAGGCGCGCGGCTCGGGCGGCTCGCACCGCCTGAAGTGGTCCGGCAGGGGACCTTGGTGTTGACCGCATGCATCACGCTGGCGTTCTTTGTGCGGACCTATGCGCCCATGTAAGGTGGGAGGCTGACGACGCTGTGACTTGCCCGTGATCGGCTGAGTGGGCTATGGCACATGGACCCCACGCAGCGGCAGCAGGATGAATGATCGATTTTCCCATAGCTTTTGGCGTGATGCTGGCCGGTCTGGTCAGTTTCTTAAGTCCGTGCGTGTTGCCACTAGTGCCGCCGTATCTCGCCTATCTCGGGGGCACGACGATCGAGCAAATGGGCGAGGGTGGGACCGCGCATGCGGCCGCGTCGCGGCGCACCATCCTGGCGGCGCTGTGCTTCGTCGCCGGATTTACGACGGTGTTCGTCAGCTTGGGCGCGGGGGCGTCGTTCGTCGGGCAGGTGATCCAGACCTACAAGGGTGCGCTGTCGTCCGTGGCCGGCGTCGTCATCATCCTGTGCGTGTACAGCAGAGAAATTTTCAGCAACCCAAGAAAATGCAACCCGAACAG
>JANXYD010000271.1 GCA_025350265.1 Hyphomicrobiaceae bacterium
TGCCGGCGAACTGGATCGCCCCGACAAGGTGGTACCAATTCCGCAGCCGGCGCCGAAGCCGCCGCGCGCGACGAGGCCGCTGAAACTTTCGGTGACCGCGATCGAGGACTGGCTGCGCGATCCCTACACGATCTACGCCAAATATATCTTGCGGCTCAGCCCGCTCGATCCCGTCGACATGCCGCTGTCGGCCGCCGACCGCGGCTCGGCGATCCACGATGCGCTCGGCGAATTCACGCAAAGCTTTGCAACCTCGCTGCCGCCGGATCCCGCAGGCGCTTTACGAAAGATCGGCGAGAAATATTTCGCGCCGCTGATGGAGCGCCCCGAGGCGCGGGCGCTGTGGTGGCCGCGCTTCCGGCGCATCGCCGGATGGTTTTCAAACTGGGAAATCGCCCGGCGCGCCGACATCGCCCGCATCGACGCCGAAATCCGGGGCGAAATCCAGATCCCGCTGGACAACGCGCGCATCTTCGTCCTGTCGGCGCGCGCCGACCGGATCGAGCGTCGCCATGACGGGACCTTTGCGATCCTCGATTACAAGACGGGCGTGCCGCCGACCGGCAAGCAGGTGCGCATGGGACTGTCGCCGCAGCTCACGCTGGAGGCGGCGATCTTGAGGGAAGGCGGGTTTGCCGACATTCCGGCTGATAGTTCCGTCAGCGAGATCGGCTATGTCAGGCTTTCCGGTAACAATCCGCCGGGAGAACAAAAGCCGCTGGAGCTGAAGATCAAGCAGAGCGATACGGCGCAATTGCCCGACCATGCCGCCGACGAGGCGCGCCAAAAACTCGAAGCGCTGATCCGCGCCTTCGAGAACGAAGATCAGGCCTATACTTCGCTCAATCTGTCGATGTGGTCGAACCGCTACGGCAGCTATGACGATCTCGCCCGAATCAAGGAATGGTCGGCGGCCGGCGGATTGGGAATCGAAGAATGGTAAGCGCGCCGCGCCCGATTCCTCCCACCGTCCGCGCCACGCAAGCGCGCGCTTCGGATCCCGCTGCGTCCGCGTTCGTTTCGGCCAATGCCGGATCGGGCAAGACCCATGTGCTGGTGCAGCGGGTGACCCGGCTGTTGCTGAGCGGGGTTTCACCGGAAAAAATCCTCTGCGTCACCTTTACCAAGGCCGCCGCCGCCAACATGGCGGAGCGCGTGTTCAAGACGCTGGGCCACTGGGTCGGCCTTTCCGACGACCAGCTCGATGCCGCGATCATCGATGCGGGGATTGCACGGCCCGACCCACGGTTGAGGATGCGGGCCCGCGAACTGTTCGCCAGCGCGCTGGAGACACCGGGCGGGCTGAAAGTGCAGACCATCCATGGCTTTTGCGAGCGTCTGCTGAAGCGATTCCCGCTCGAGGCCGGCATTCCGCCGAACTTTTCAATTCTCGACGAGAGCACCGCCAGCGCCATGCTGCGCCAGTCGATCGATCACGCGTTGATCGCGGCATCCGGCGACGCGAACGGTGCGCTCGCCAAGGCGTTGCGCTTAGCCATCACGTTCGCCGCCGACGACAGTTTCGACGAGGTGCTGCGTGATGCGCTCCGGCATCGCCGTTGGCTCACGGACATGCAGACGGTCGCGCGCGAGGGGCCTGATGCGATCGATCTGCTGTACCGGCGCGTGTTCGAAGTGCCGGCCGACCTGGATGCGGCGGGAGCGGATCAGGCGATCGCCGAGGTTCTGGACGATGCGACGCTGGCGCGCGCCGTGACCGCGCTCAGCGCGGGCAAACCGACGGACGTAAAACTCGCGGAAGATTTCGCATCGGCTGCGAAAGCCGAGACTGTGCGTGCGCGCGGGGCGGCTTTGCAACGTGCGTTGATGACGGCTGCGGGTGAGCCGCGCGCGGACGGACGTTTCATCACCAAAGCCATTCGGCTGGCGGAACCCGCATTGTGCGATGCGTTGTGCCGGGCGCGCGATGCGTTTCCAGAGCTTGTCGAACAGCGGCAGAAACTCATCGCGCTGGACGCGACGAAGGCGCTGTTGACATTGGCCGACGCGGTCATGACGACCTATCAAGCGGCGAAATCACGACGGGCGGCGCTGGACTTCGACGATCTGATCGCCAAGGCCGCGAGCCTGCTGGGACAGATTGCGGCCGAAGGTGCAGCGACGGCGACGCAATGGGTAATGTTCAAGCTGGACGGCGGGCTCGATCATATCCTCGTCGACGAGGCGCAGGATACGAGCCCGGCGCAATGGTCGGTCATCACGGCGCTGGCGGCCGAGTTCTTTTCCGACAGCGGGACCGGCCGCGACGCCGAGCGCACGCTGTTCGCGGTCGGCGACGAAAAGCAGTCGATCTATGGTTTTCAAGGCGCAGCACCAGAAATGTTCAAGGCCAAGGGCGACGCCTTCAGCAAAGACGCCGCAGCCGTCGGCCGGTCACTGGCGCGGGTGCCGCTCAACGTCTCGTTCAGAACGACCACACCGGTGCTTTCAGCGGTTGACCAGGTGTTTGCCGATCGCGGCCGCGTGCCGGGCGTATCGAGCAGCGCCGAGGCGATCGAGCACATCGCACACCGGGCCGGTCATGCGGGCATCGTCGAAGTGTGGCCGGTGGAATTGCCCGAGGACGCAGCCGAGACCGATACGTGGGAGCCGAATACTGAACGGGCCGCTGCTTCGGCCGTGACGCGGCTCGCCAATCGGGTCGCCGATTGCATTGGGCGCTGGTTGGACAACGGCGAAATGCTGCCGTCGGAAAATCGCCGCGTGCGGGCATCCGACATACTGATTTTGGTGCGCCGTCGGCGTCCGTTCGCACAGCGCATGGTGGCGGCATTGAAGGCGCGGCGCATTCCGGTCGCGGGTGCGGACAGGCTGACGCTGATCGAGCAGATCGCGGTGCAGGACCTGATGGTGCTCGGTGATTTTCTGACGTTGCCGGAGGATGATCTGGCGCTGGCGACGGTGTTGAAATCGCCACTGTTCGGGCTCGGCGACGACGAACTGATGCCGCTCGCCTATAATCGCAAGGGGCAATTGTGGACAGCGCTGTTGGCCGAGGCCAAGACCGACACGCGGTTTTACGAGGCGGCCGAACTGTTGAAGCGGTGGCGGTCGGAGGCCGACTTTCTGCCGCCGTATGAATTCTTCGCCCAGGTGCTCGACCGCGACAACGGGCGCATGCGCAAACGCATGCTGGCGCGACTGGGCATCGAGGCGGCCGACCCGATCGACGAGTTTCTCAATCAGGCACTGAAGTACGACGACGCTCAGCCCGCCTCGTTGACGGGGTTTCTCGCCAGCCTCAGAGAAAGCGGAACCGAGATCAAACGCGACATGGAGCAGGGACGCAACGAAGTGCGCATCATGACCGTGCACGGCGCGAAGGGGCTGGAGGCACCGATCGTGATCCTGCCTGATACGTGTTCGGCGCGCTCGGGAGGAATGCCGGGTGGGCTGTTGAAAATGGCCGATGCGACGCTGCCGCCGGGCATCGGGGAAATGATGCTGTGGCCGGTCAAAACCGCGAAATCGATCGGACCGATAGAAGCCGCGCGCGCCGCGTTGAAAAACGCCGAGCAGAACGAACGCAATCGGCTGCTGTATGTGGCGCTGACACGGCCGCGCGACCGGCTCTACATCACCGGATATGCCAGCAAAGCCGCGCTGTCGGCGGACTGTTGGTACAGTCAGGTTCGCGACGCGTTGCAGCCGATCGCGGCGATCGGTATGTGCGCCGATGGTCGCGAGGGGTTGCTGTTGACTAGCCCGCAAGCGACGAAGGCGAAGATGGAGGCGCACGCGCACGACGCGGGTGCGGCCAGCCTGCCGCTGCCGGCGTGGGCTTCGACCAAGGCCAAGAGCGAACCGCGTTTGACGATGCCGCTGGCACCGTCGCGGCTCGCGCCACTTGAAACCGATGAGACCGGCGAGCCGGTCAGTCTGCATGATTCGCGCGCGGCGGAAGCGTCGTTGGCATCGCCGACGATGACCAAGGATCAGACACGGTTTTTACGCGGTACGCTGACGCACGCGATGCTGCAGCATTTGCCGACGCTGCCTCGGGCGCAATGGGTGCCGGGGGCTGCGGCGTTTCTGGCGGTGCGGGGGGAGGCGCTCAGTCAAGCCGCGCGGCAGTCGATCGCGCGCGAGACGTTTGCGGTTTTGAATGATCCGGCGCTGGGTCAGCTCTTCGGTCCAGACAGCCAGGCGGAAGTGCCGATCGTGGCCGAAATCCCGAGGCCCAACGGCAAGGGGCCGCCGCTGCGGCTCAACGGCCAGATCGATCGTCTGGTGCGGGTGGGCAATCGCGTCACGATCATCGACTATAAAACCAATCGACCGCCACCGCGCGAGGTCCGCGACGTGGCGGAAGCGTATCTGCTGCAACTCGCGGCGTATCGACTGGCACTGGTGCGGATTTTTGTCGGGTGCGACGTGGAGGCTGCAATCTTGTGGACAGACGGCGCGCGGCTGATGCCGATCCCGGCGGCGGCACTGGATGCGGCGGAGCTGCGGCTGTGGGCGCTCGACGGCAAGGCACTCGCTGCGTGAGACGCGAACGGCATGGTGCGAGGTCATGCGTTTCGAGCGGATCAGCCGGCGAGCGCGGACACGGCAGCTATCTGGTGTGGACCGTCTGCGGTCGACGGGGCAGTCTCAAGCTCGGTGGTGAGACGGTGCGGTCAGTGTCCAGAGGCTCAACGCCATGCATTCGGAAGTCTCCATTGCCAACCTGACGCGGCGCCAAACGTAAGTAGCGACCGCTAAAATAATAGATCAAAACCACAACGCCACTTGCATTCGGATTGAAGATGCGCATCAGTTAGGAATTATTTTGGCTAACGTCGGTGGACCAGTAGCAAGATCAACTTGGCGTTCTAGCGCGCCTAATTCGCCCCGAAGAATTGGCCTTCCCGTGGTCCGCGAATTCGAAATAATCGTTCGCTGCTGCGGGCGGGTTTGCGCTTTGCTGCAGCGAACGGCCGTGGCAGCGCCTCGAACGAATAGAGTTGTCCGCGATCGGTTCTGCGGGGCGTAGCCGTTGCGCTGCGGTGCAGCGGTGCAGCGGTTCGGCGGTTTTCGGGGGTGGAGTGATCGAAGCGGGGTGATCATTTCGCAAGTCGGTTCGGTCGGCGGGCGCGGGGTTGACGCCGATTGGACGAATGCCTACTTACGACCCATCAGTTAACCCCCTCCGGAGCTTTCCCGATGGCATCGCCTGACACAACAAACGTTTCGGACGCGACGTTCAAGTCCGAAGTGCTGGACAGCGAGATGCCGGTGCTGGTCGATTTTCACGCCGAATGGTGCCCGCCGTGCAAGGCGATGGCACCGGCGCTGGAGCTGGTGGCGACCGAAATGAAGGGTAAAGTCAAAATTACCAAGGTGGATGTGGACGCCAATCCACAGGCGACGCAGACCTACGGCATTCAGGCCATGCCGACGCTGCTGGTGTTCAAGGGCGGTAAGGAAGTGGCGCGGAAAATGGGCGCGCTGGTGCAGAAACGGCAGCTCGAAGACTGGATCAAGGGCGCGATTTAAGTGCCGGTTGATCCGTGATCACCGAAATTCAAAAGCGGCCCGGGTCAAACCGGGCCGTTTTCGTTATGGGGTGACATGCTGGGTCGCGCGTCTTCGCGGAGCGATGCTCCGCATCGACGGCTTGACCCAGCCTACAATTGCGGCCCGAAACAACGGTGCGGCTGTGGTGTCACAACGCGTTCTTGTGGCGGAAGCCGACCACGACCGTCAGTGCGAGAATCTTGAGGTCGAGCCACAGCGACCAGCGATCGATATAGGCCAGGTCGAGGTCGACGCGGGCACGCATCTTGTCAGGTGTTTCGGTCGGTCCGCGTAGACCATTGACCTGCGCCCAGCCGGTCATGCCCGGCTTGACCTGATGGCGATTGGCGTAGCGCTCGAGCATTTCGCCGTAGTGGTCGTCGTGCACGAGCGCGTGCGGTCGCGGCCCGATCAAGCTCATTTCGCCCCGTAAAACATTGAGCAATTGCGGCAGTTCGTCGAGGCTGGACGTGCGCAGGAATTGGCCGACGCGGGTGACGCGCGCATCACCGAGCGTCGCCTGCCGCACGCTGTCGCCGTTTTCCATCACCGTCATCGAGCGGAATTTCAGCACTTCGATCACGCGCCGATTGAGGCCGTGCCGGCGCTGCCGGAATAGGATCGGTCCGGGGCTATCGAGTTTGATGGCGATCGCGATCACCAGCATCACCGGCAGTGCCGCAACCAGCGCTAGCGCGGCGATGCAATAGTCCTCAAGGCTTTTCAGATAGCGTCCCCAATCGGCGAGCGGCTTGGTCTTGA
>JANXYD010000334.1 GCA_025350265.1 Hyphomicrobiaceae bacterium
GCAGCAGCCGCGTCAGGAACAGCAGCACCATGAACAACAGCACACCCAGCAGAATGCGTGCGATGGAGATGCGCAGGTGGCCGATCTCGAAGCCGAACACCGCTCTGGTCAACCAATCGCGAATATCGGCTCCGGCGAACCCCCATTGCAGCAACAGCACCGGTAGCGCCGCGAGCAGCAGCGCCGTGGTCAGCACCATTTCAGCGAGCCGCGACAATTGCCGCTGGCGCGGCTGATCGATGCCGAAACGGTTTTGCAGCATGCCGCCGATCATCTGCCGCTGCTGGCCACGGGGCCGGGTCAGCGAGCGGATTGCCAGCACCATCAGTCCGGTGACCGACAGCACCATGCCGGTCAGCACCAATTGCCGCGCCATGAAGCGGCCGAGCGAAACATAACCGAGCAGCGAGGCCGTGATGATCGCCAGCGCCAGCAGCCACAGCGGAATTTTCAACCAGCGCGGTTGCAACCGCTGGGATGCGTTGCGGAAGAACGCCGGTGCGTCGGTGGGACTTGGCGTTGACGCCGTACCGGGCGCCTCCGCCGCGGACGCTGCGCCAGTGGTTGCTGATATGATCGGCGTCCAGGCCAAGGCGAGCATCAGCAGCGCGAACGTAATGCTCATGGCAAACGATTGGACGACGCTGAGCGCCAGCGGAATGAAGAAGGCACGGCTCATTTCGGTCAACGCGTAGTCAGTGGCGAAAATCAGCACTATGGCCTTGAGGATGAGATCGATGCGACGCGCACTGAGCGTGCTGATCGGTACCAGCCGCCATCCGGGATACGCCGGTGCCAACGCCGCATCGATCAGTGCCGCAATGGCGATGAAAGCCAGGATCGCCTTCAGCAGCGCGGCCCCGAGGCGCTCCCACGGCGGAAACAACAGATCGAGCGCGTCGAGGCCGGCGTAGATGGCAAGCGCGGCCATCGCCCCGGGGACAACGCGCGCCGGTGCGATCCAACCGACGGCGCCAGCGCGTTCGAAAAAGGTCGCGGTGCCGTATTCGCCGGCGGCCGCAGAAGTCTCGCCCGGCAGTTTGGAAGCGTCGGCAGGAAAATCGCGCATGCCGAAACCGATCAGGCGGCCGACCACGACTGTGAGGCCGCCGTAGACCACCAGCGCGACCAGCCCGAGCAATACCAGCCACGAGCTTTCCTTTTCCCCCCAACTCCACCAGTCCTGCGTCAGATAGTTGATGCGCCGCCCAACGGCGGGGCTGTCGGCGGCCACATCGCGCCACAGCGCCGGCAGCAGCGGACTGTTGAGCCGCTCAAGCAGGTTGCGCGTGAAGATCGCATGCCGCATCACGGTGATCTTTTCGATCAACTGGCGCGCGCGGACCCAAGTCAACTCCGTCGTCTTGACGGCACCGTCGAGTTGAGCTGCGATCGCATTGAGGCGCTGCCGTTCGGCTGATATCGCGGGTGCTTCGGGCGGCTGTCCGACGGATGGCACCGGGCCGAGTCGCTCGATCTGGCTTTTCACCTCGACGAGTTTCGGGCGCAGCCCCTCGGCGGTCTGTGTCGCGTCGCTGAGGATCGTTTCGACGTTGGTCCGGAGGCGCGACAGCTCGTCTTCGAGTTGATTGAGATGCTGGATCGCGGTTTCAGCGCCCTCGATGCTCTTGGCCAAACGCTCCACCGGCAGCACCAGCTCCGGCGGCAACGCCACTGGTTGCGGTACGGGCGGGGGCACCGGCGGTTGGGCGTCGAGTGGCGCGGGCGCTTGAGCAGGCACGGTCGCGGGCGGCGGCGGCGATTGCTGCACCGGCGGCATCTGCGCGCCGGCAGGGGACAGGCCGCACGCAACAATTGCCGCGCCGAGCAGCAGCAGCATCAGGCTCGCGATAACCGGCGGCTCGATACCCCACCGGCGCTGCGCCCTCAAAAATTCGTGCATCATAACGCGTTCACGATCCCGATCGCTGCGGCACCGCCGCGCGTTGGCGTCGGACGGGCGGCGCAGACTTCGCCCGCGTCCATCACTCGTTGACGACCTGTCCCAACGTGCGCGCCTGCCGGCCGAACACGGGTGCCGAGGTTGCGATTGCGCTGTCCGGCTCGGCCTTGACGGCGGAGCGAAACGGAACGCCGGCGGGCGCGCTGCTCGCCGCGATGGCCGATGCGGAGGCCGGCTGCGCGCCGATGTTGGTTTCGATCACTACATCGACGGGCCCGCCCGTCATGATCAGATGCTCGACGCCGTCACGTCGCACCAGCAGGAGCTTGCGACGGCTGTCGATCGATGTCTGCTCGACGACGCTCAAGCGAGGCTCTGAGCGCTGCCGCAAAAAAAATCCTGCGATCGGTTCTCCGGTCATGAAGCTGCGCGCGGCCAGACCGCCGGCAACAACCGCCGCGACCAAAAAAAGAAGCAAAAAGAACCACGTGACCATGACTTGTCCTGTGTTCGCTGGCGCTGCGCGAGGTCGCACCCACGCGACGACGGCCGGCAGGCAGGTGCACCTGCTAGCAGGTTTTTAGCCAGCCTTTAACCCTAATGATCGCTTTATGGCTGCGGGTTGCTGGGGAAAACTCCGCAAGCCACTCGTTGCAGTCTGGTTTTCAGCCCCGTGTGAGTTGCATCGTACATGCGTTCGTCATCATCAGTTTCCCCGCTTTTCGTCGCCCCTTGGCAGCCGCTGCTGGCTAAACTCTCGCAGAATCATAGTATCTACCGCCTCATGACGGCAATCGAGGCACATCGTGAACAGAGCAGGACGGCCAAATTCTGGCCGCCGGCAGCCATCCTGAAGGCGATGCTGGCCTTCGTCATAGCCCTCGCCGCGATGGCGGCCGCCGTTTTACTGCTGGCCTCCACGCGCATGGCGCAACCCGCCGGTCTGGCCGTGCTGGCAATGCTGGCCGTGACCGGCATCTTCTTCGTGTTCGGATTGCTATCGGGCTATGTGCGATTTCAGGAAAAGGCGCAGGCCACCGAGATCGCGCGTGGCGTCGCCGAAGCCGGCGAGCACGGCATGCAGGTGCTGGCCGACGATGGCAGCATCATGTTCGCAAACGGGGCCTTCACGGCGTTGTTCGGCTCGGCGCAGAAATCAGTCGAGGAACTGCTCGCCGCCGATCCGCGCGCAGGCGAAGCCGTCTACAGACTGGCACGCGCGGCCGAGCGCCTCGAGGCCCGCACCGAAGATATCGCTGTGCGCGACCCGCGCCAGCGCAGCGGCCAGCACTCACGCTGGTTGCGCGTCACGGTCAAGCCGTTCCATCCATCCGCAGCCGTCTCCGATCGTCGCCGCATGACGCTGTGGGACGTGACCGACATTTCGGCCGATCGTGCCCGCGAACTCGATCAGATCGGCCGCCTCGAACAGCAACTCTCGTTTTACGACACCATGCCGCTCGGCTTGTTCGCGGTGTCGGCCGATGGGCGCATCGTCCATCTCAATCATACGCTGACAGCGACCCTCGGGATGCGCAGCGGTGAACGGCGCAGCGCGCTGTGGATGCTCGGCGACGTCTGCCCACCGGAAGCAGCGGCCCTGGTGCAGGGGGCACAGCGCAAGGGGGGCGGAAACGTCGAGCGATTCGATGTCGACCTGGTGCGCGAGGACGGCCGCGTGTTACCGGTGCGTCTCGTGTGCCGTGCGGGCGAACGGCCGGAACGCGGCGATCCCATGACGGTGCTGGTGTTCGACAGGGCTGCCGACCTGGCTGGCGACAGCAACGGCCGCGCCCTCGAAGAACGGTTCGCGCGCCTGTTCCACGCCGCTCCCTTCGCCATCGCTACGCTCGACCGGCAAGGCACCGTGATCTCAGCCAACGCCACCTTCCAGCGCATGTGCGGTAACGATGGACACGTGGTCAACGGCGGTTCGATGAAGCTGGCCCAACTGGTGCTCGCCGATGCATCGCCCGAAGACCGGGCGGCAGTCGAAGGCGGCTTGGCGCGCGTCACCAATGGCCGCGCGACTGCAGCCCCCTTCGAGGTTTCGTTCGGCCCGGAGCAGCAGACGACGCGCCGCATCTACATGAGCCCGCTGACGGTCGGTGCCGATCCGCGCGAAGCCGCCATCGTCTACATGCTCGACACCAGCGAATTGAAGGCGCTCGAATTGAAATTCGCGCAGAGCCAGAAGCTGGAAGCCGTGGGCAAGCTGGCCGGTGGCATTGCGCATGATTTCAACAACGTGCTGACCGTCATCATCGGCATGTCCGATCTGTTGCTGCAGAGCCGCCGTCCGACCGACAGCGGCTACACCGACATCATGCAGATCCGCTCGAATGCCAACCGCGCGGCCGGCATGGTGCAACAGTTGCTGGCTTTCTCGCGCAAGCAGACGCTGAAGCCTGAAGTGCTGGTGCTCAACGACGTGATCCAGGATTTCGGCTACTCGCTCAACCGCCTGCTCGGCGAAAAAATCGACTTGAAGCACACGCCCGGCCGCGACCTCTGGTACGTCAAGGCCGACAAGGTGCAGTTCGACCAGATACTAATCAACCTCACCGTCAACGCACGCGACGCGATGACCAACGGCGGCCGGCTGACGATCCGCACGCGCAACATATCCGTGCGCGACAGCCTGAAGCTGGCCAGCCATAACGTGCCCTCGGGCGAATACGTGGCGATCGAGGTCGAGGATAGCGGCACCGGCATGCCGGCCGACGTGGTTGCCAAGATCTTCGAGCCGTATTTCACGACCAAGGCGAAGGGGAACGGACTCGGACTCGCGACCGTGTTCTCCATCATTAAAAAACATCAGGGGCATCTCGAGGTGGAGTCCGTGCTCGGGGTCGGCACCACTTTCCATATCTGGCTGCCCGCCTCGGCGACGATACCCGCGGCGATCGCCGAAGAAAAACCAGCCCCGCCGAAAATGATTCGGGTGTTGTTTATGGATGATGAGATTTCCATCCGACAGCTTGGCGCGGGCATTTTTAAGCGCATGGGTGTGGCTTGTACGGTTGTGGCAGACGGTGCCGCCGTGCTGCAGGAATACGAGACCGCGCGGGCGGACGGCCGGCCGTATGCTTTGGTCATGCTCGATCTCACGGTGCCCGGAGGCATGGGCGGAGCCGAGGCGATGGAGAAATTGCTGCAGATAAATCCGGCGGTGAAGGCGATCGTCTCGAGCGGCTACTCCAGCGATCCGATCATGGCCAATTTTCGCGCCTATGGCTTCTGCGGCATGGTCGCCAAGCCGTACGATATTTCAATCTTCATGAAAACCGTCAG
>JANXYD010000187.1 GCA_025350265.1 Hyphomicrobiaceae bacterium
CGCGTCAAAAATTTCGGGATTTGGTGCTTTGATGCACCTGCGCAAATCGGTCGATTTAGCAACATTACTCACAGGAAAACTCCAACAGCTTCGGGCCAATAACCGCTAAGCAATGTTGGTTAAAGTTGCGTTAAATGCAGCACATGCGGAGTTGCCCTTTCACGCTTTGCCACTTCCGCAACTGGCCCAGACCGTTTTCGTTTCTTTTTTACGCCGCTACGGTAACAAATAAATCATAAGCAGACACACTCGACCAGCATCGGACTCGTCGCCGCCCCTTGCCCCGACCCTCCCCCCGTTGCGAAAAGCAACGGGGGGAGGGAGTTACCGTGCTTTCGGCCGTTTCGGCTCAAAACCGATGACTTCGCCTGGTGATTTTGGCTATCGCTAACGGGCGCTCGGTGGTCAACTGCGGGCCTGCGCAAAGGTAAGCACCGCGCTTGTGGCCGCCCCTCACCCCAGCCCTCTCCCCATCGAAGACGATGGGGAGAGGGCGTAGAAGTCAAAGATGCAAAAATCAGTTATCAAACCACCCGCCCAGCTTCCCCGCTACATCCGCATCAGCGACGCGGATAACGTGGCTATTGTGGTCAATGATTTTGGGTTGCCGGCGGGCACCGTGTTTGCGTGTGGATTGACGCTGAGCGAGCGGGTGCCGCAGGGGCACAAGGTGGCGCTGGCCGATATCGCCGAAGGCGCAGACATTGTGCGATATGGACACGTCATCGGCACCGCGACGCGCCACATCGCTAAAGGTCGTTGGGTGGAGGAGTCGGGCGTGCGGTTGCCCGCCGCGCCGCCGATGGACCAGATACCGCTGGCGACCAAAGTGCCTCTGCCGATGCCGCCGCTGGAAGGCTATACGTTCGAGGGCTTCCGCAATCCCGATGGCTCCGTGGGCACGAAAAACCTGCTGGCGATTTCGACCAGCGTGCAATGCGTCGCCGGCACGCTCGACTATGCGATCAAGCTGATCCGCCGTGACTTGCTGCCGCGCTATCCCAACGTCGACGACGTCATTGGTTTGACGCACAGCTACGGCTGCGGCGTAGCGATCAATGCGCCGGATGCGGTTATTCCCATCCGCACGCTGCAGAACCTCGCGCGCAACCCGAATTTCGGCGGACAGGCGATGGTGGTCGGGTTGGGCTGCGAGAAGCTTGCGCCGGAGGTGCTGCTGCGCGCGCCGGCCGGCAAGAACGCCGACATCATGTCGTTGCAGGATGAAGCCTTCACGGGGTTTGGCCCGATGGTCGCGTCGATCCTGGAGATGGCAGAGGCGCGGCTGGAAATTCTCAACCGGCGCCACCGCGAAACGTGTCCTGCGTCAGATTTGGTGGTCGGCATGCAATGCGGCGGCAGCGATGCGTTCTCGGGTGTGACGGCCAATCCGGCGTTGGGGTTCACGTCGGATCTGCTGGTGCGCGCGGGTGCAACGGTGATGTTCTCGGAAGTGACGGAGGTGCGCGACGCGGTGCATCTGTTGACGCCACGCGCGGTCAACGTTGAGGTGGCGCGCGCCTTGATCCGCGAGATGGATTGGTACGACACGTATCTCGACCGCGGCGGTGCCGACCGCAGCGCCAACACAACACCCGGCAACAAAAAGGGTGGCCTCGCTAACATCATGGAAAAAACGCTGGGGTCGATTGCCAAGTCGGGCACGGCGGCGATCTCAGGCGTGCTCGCGCCGGGCGAAAAAGCCAACACGAAAGGCCTGCTGTTTGCCGCGACGCCAGCCAGCGATTTCGTCTGCGGCACGCTGCAACTGGCATCCGGCATAACGCTGCAGGTGTTCACAACCGGGCGCGGCACGCCTTATGGCCTGGCTGCGGCGCCGGTGCTGAAAGTATCGACGCGCACCGAACTCGCCACGCGCTGGCACGATCTGATCGATTTCGACGCTGGCCGGATCGCTGCGGGCGAGGCCAGCATCGCAGAAACGGGCTGGGAGCTGTTCCGCTTGATCCTCGAGGTGGCCAGCGGGCGCAAGAAGGTGTGGGCAGATCACTGGGGCATCCATAATGCGCTGACGCTGTTCAATCCGGCACCGATTACTTGAGGAAAAATTGATGCTCCGCGCCACCGCCATCGTCCGCCGGGTTGATTTCGGCACCCGCATCGCCGTCGACAGCCTCACGCTGGATCGGCAGGCGCGGCATCGGCGGCGGGTGCTGCTGACGACGGATCGGGGGCACGAGTTGATGCTCGATCTGGCTGAAACGACCTACATGGCGCATGGGGATGCGCTGGACCTGGGCAACGGCACGTTCGTCAAGATCGTCGCCGCAGCGGAGCCACTGCTGGAAATTCATGCTGACGGCCCGATTGAACTGGCCGTCATCGCCTGGCACATCGGCAATCGGCATACGCCAGCGGAAATCACGCGCGACGCCATCTACATCCAGCCCGATCATGTGCTGGCCGAAATGGTGACCGGGTTGGGCGCCCATGTGCATGAGGTAAGCCGGCCGTTTGAGCCGGAGGGCGGGGCGTATGGCGGCAAGGGGCCGCTGGTTGAAAGCCATCATGGGCGCGGGCATAGCCATAATCATAATCATGATCATGGGCACGTTCATGATCATGACACCCCACCGAAACGGACTTGAGGCGGTGGGTCGCGATGCGGATCAAGGCGATGCGGAAGCCGGGGTTGTTGGGTCGCGCGGAGGCTTGACCCAAGCTACGGGGGCGACACGGTCCGATCGTCGGTTGGGTCAAGTGCTACGCGACCCATCGGAAGCGGTGGCACACGTTGCACCATCCTCAAAGTTCCAGCATCTGCTGTTTACGTGGTTGTCGCCGGGGTTTCCGGTAGGCGCGTTCGCCTACAGCCACGGGCTGGAAATGGCTGCCGAACGGGGCTTGCTCAAATCGCAGGCGGCGCTCGCTGAGTGGATTTCGGCATTGATCACGCAGGGATCGCTGCGCAACGATCTGCTATTGGTGGCGCATGCTTATCGCGCGGCCGCAGCGGGGCAGCTGCCGGAGCTTGCATCGACCAATGCGCTGGCGCTCGCGTTGCAGCCTTCAGCCGAGCGCTATCTCGAGACGACGCAGCAAGGCGGATCGTTTCTGATCGCGGTCACGGCGGCCTGGCCGCAGGACGATTTCAACGCACTGCGGGCGGGGCTGGTGGGCGAGGTTGCCTATCCGATTGCTGTCGCGATGGCGGCGGCGGCGCACGCGATCCCGCTGGCGGCGCTGCTCGACGCGTATGGGTTTGCGTTTGTGAGCAACCTGACGTCGGCGGCGATCCGGCTCGGGGTCGTCGGGCAGACGGCGGCGCAGGTGACGATTGCGGCTGTTACACCTTTGCTGCATACGGCGGCGCTGATTGCGACCGGCGGCACTTTGGGCGATATCGGCAGTGCGACTTTTTCGGCCGATCTCTGCTCGATGGAGCATGAGACACAGTATTCACGGTTGTTTAGATCTTAGTTTTGGCCTCACGCGCGAAAGGGCGCTCCGGCCCGTGCCGGCCTACAGGCCGACGCTGCGAGATGCGGCTTACGTGCGCCGTGGGCGCAATTTCGCTGCGCGTGCGGGACTATGCGTGGGTGTGGCCAATCATAAGACTTGAAAGACCGGTCCAGGCGCGGGCGCCTGGTCGGGGAGCACGAGGGGCTGAGAGCCCCTCGTGTCCGCAGCGCGGATCGTCAGCCGCCCGCGCTTTCCGGCGGATGTTGTTGCCAGAATTTCTCGACACCTTTGTCGGATTTCAGGTTGGGCTCTTTCGCGAAGGCGGGGGCTGTGACGAGGCCCGCGAAGGCAAGCGCAAGTATCGCCAAAACTGTGCGTTTCATGATCGACCTCAAGGTCCGATGTGCATTTTCATGCGGGCATTTGCGCCCAGGGGAGCAACCGGGATGGCCGGGTCTTTGCCGGCGCAACGGGTTGATGGTTAAAAGATTAATCCTCTGTTTGCACCGCGACAATTCACAAGTTGGTGTGCACTGCGTGATAAATTGTGCGTCGCGGCATGCGCGGCGGGTTCACCCCCACCCGGCGCGGCAGACGATTTTTTGGAAGGCAAAAAATCGGGCCGCGCCGACCTCCCCCGTCGAGGGAGGGAAGGACCTAGGTGGGTACCTAGTGGCGGAAAGCCTTTGTTTATGCGTATAATCGGGGCATCCC
>JANXYD010000350.1 GCA_025350265.1 Hyphomicrobiaceae bacterium
CCGTGCTCACGCCTGCTTCTGGTTCTTGTGAATGCTATCGAGGCCGGTCACCCAGCTTCGTGCCGAGCGGAACCAGTTCTGCCGCTTCGGCGCGAGCTGGTCGCGCTCCTTCAGGATGCCGACCCGGACGATGTACATCGCTTGCTGGCCTTCGCCTGGCGCGGTCGAGTAGATCGGCGAGCCGCATTGGCCGCAGAACGCCTGCACCCGCGGATTGCCGCTGTCCGCCGTGGTCTTCAGATAGTTGGTCGGCGTGCCCTTCATCTTGAACTGGCTGCCGGGGATCGGCACCGAGACACGGAACGCCGAGCCCGTGCCGGTCTGGCAATCGGTGCAATGGCAGATCGTGACCTTCTCCGGATCGGCCTCGCCCTCGATGGTGATCGCGCCGCAGTGGCAAGTGCCCGTGACCTTCATTTTATTCCTCCCTTATTCCGCCGCTCGTTCGATGCCGTACATATCATCATCCGATAGGCCAAAATGATGCCCGATCTCGTGCACCAGCACGTGCGTCACCAAGCCGCCGAGCGTATCTTCGTTCTCGGCCCAATAATCAAGTATCGCGCGCCGATAGAGAAACACCATGTTCGGCCCCGGTGCCACGTCGCTGACACTCTGCCGGGCAAGGCTTACGCCTTGATACAGTCCCATCAGGTCGAACGGGCTTTCGAGTTCGAGTTCGTCGAGCACTTCGTCGAGCGCGAAATCCTCAACCCTGATTACCAAGTCACCACACAGCTGGCGAAATTGGGCCGGCAGGCGATCCCAAGAGGCTGCGGCCAGGGCTTCGAAATCGGCCAGCGTCGGTGCCGTGCGGTCGCGCCAATACTGCGCGCTGCGGTTTCCTGGATGCATGGTCTCGATCTCCACAAGGCTCGTCCCTGGGCGACGACACATACGCGCTCGCGGCGCAGGTTGCCAGCCCGCATTGCGCGTGAAAAAAGCCGTCAGTTAACGTTGCAACGGCAGCATGCGCTGGCCGAGCCATGCCCACAGCAGTCCGAACGGCAATGTCATAACGAAGACGCCGACGGCACCGCGTGCCGTGTCGATGGCGATGCCCACATTCAGCCAGGCCGCAAACCACAGCAACGCGATTCCCGCCAACGCACCCGTGAATGCGGCGATGCCGAGCTTGGTCCATTGGTCGGCGTGGCGGCCGAGCAAAAAGGCCGCAACAATTGCCGCCGGATTGAATACCGCCCACGCCAGTTCGCCCCACAGATCGACGTTCGGTTGCAGGTCGGGTAACGGCATCGGCTGCGCGGTCTGCAGCAAAATCAGCAGCGGGCTCAAGGTTGTTGGCCTGACTGCGCGTTGTTGTGTGCCTCGATGTCCGGCCGTAGCTTTTCCTCTTCATATTGGATGAACCAGCCGATCATCTGCCGCCACAGCGCCTCGCACAATTCGGGTGGCACGCCACGTTCTGCCGCGCGCGCGCGTACCCGGTCGATCACCTGCTGATTGCGCCAGGGCACGTTGGCCTCCGCGTTTTGGGTCAGCTTGATCTGCCAGGCGCGCTCGACGTAGCCGAACCGTTCGCCGATCAGGTCGACCAGTGCCTTGTCGACACGGTCGATCTCGACGCGAACGTGGGAAAGATCGGTGCAGTCTTGCGGCGAGCGCTGCAGCGGGGGTTGCGACATGTGGGGTGGTCCAGTTGCTGGGTTGGTTCTGATTGCCGAGGAGCCACGGACCGGGGCCACGGTCAAGCGTTACGGACTGCGGTTGGCCGCGAAAATCAACGGCACGCCGTAAAACCGTGGGCCTTTGCTGGTTGCGCCGGATCGGGGTTGCGGCTAAATCGCGGATATGACGCAGGTTTCCCAGTCACCCCAGAGCGCTGTGCGCTCATTGAAGAGCATCGACGATCTCGTCGCCGCCGGACTGGTTCGGTCTGCCGCTGCCATGTCGTTGGCCGACGTCGCCAGCCGCTACGCCATAGCCGTCACGCCGGCGATGACCGCATTGATCGACGTCTCCGATCCAAATGACCCCATCGGCCGGCAGTTTTTGCCGACGCTGGCAGAGCTTGACGGCGCACCCGGCGAAAGCGCCGATCCCATCGGCGATGCCCGGCATGAAAAAGTGCGCGGTCTCGTGCACCGTTATCCAGATCGGGTGCTTCTCAAGTTGACGCACGCTTGCCCTGTCTACTGCCGCTTCTGTTTTCGCCGCGAAATGGTGGGGCCATCGGGCACACAGATGCTGGACGAAGCCGCATTGAGCGCGGCACTCGACTATATCGCGGCCGACCCGCACATCTTCGAAGTCATCCTGACGGGCGGCGATCCGCTGGTCATCGCGCCGCGTCGGATCGCCGACATCTCGCGCAGACTGGCTGCGATCCCACATGTGCAGGTGCTTCGTTGGCACAGCCGCGTGCCTGTCGTCGCACCCGAACGGGTGACGCCTGAACTGGTGGCGGCGCTGCGGATCGAAGGCAAGGCGGTGTTCGTTGGACTGCACACCAATCATGCGCGGGAACTGACGGCTGCGGCGCGCAGGGCGATCACTGATATCGTCGACGGAGGCATTCCCATGCTGAGCCAGACGGTGCTGCTGGCTGGCATCAACGACACTGCGGCCGTGCTGGCGGAGTTGATGCGCGAACTCGTCGGATTACGCGTCAAACCTTATTATCTGCATCACATGGATGCCGCACCCGGCACCGGCCAGTTCCGCACCACGATCGCTGCCGGGCAGGACTTGATGCGGCAGCTGCGCGGCACGCTGTCCGGCCTCGCGCAGCCGTTATACGTGATCGACATTCCCGGTGGCGTCGCGAAAGTGCCCATTCTACCGAATTATCTGGAGCTGGACGGCCGCGTCCGCGCCCCCGACGGCAGCCTGCACCCCAACCCGGAACGGGGCTAAAGTAATGATGTGCAACTGCGCCGTTTCGCGCTCAGAGTAGGAGCGAGGGACGGCGGCAAACGCTCAGTCCCAATCGAGCGCGCCCTTGCGCCACTCGTAGGCGAAGCCCACGGTGAGCACAGCGAGGAAGGTCATCATCGACCAGAAGCCGAAAGCGCCAACCGATTTGAAAGCTGCGGCCCAGGGAAACAGGAAGGCCACTTCGAGGTCGAAGATGATGAACAGGATCGAGACGAGGTAGAAGCGCACGTCGAACTTCATGCGCGCGTCGTCGAAGGCGTTGAAGCCGCATTCGTAGGCCGACACCTTTTCGCTATCGGGATTGCGAATGGCGATCAGGAACGGTGCCAGCATCAGCGCCACGCCGATGAAGCCGGCAACGCCTAGAAAGATGGCGATGGGCAGGTAGTCCATGAGCAACGAAGACTGGGGCATGAGGCGGTCCGGTTCGGTTCGATTAGTGCGGCGGCTGCGGCGCGACTGCTGGTATTGCTGTTAACGTACCCGCATGCATCGTGCAACCGCGGGGTCCGATCGAGACGTTGAAATTAACACAGGTGCCGAATAACCTTTATTGCAATCCTGGGTTGCGGTTAATTTGCCGGTGCGGGGAACGCGAATATGCACGTTGCATCCGGACATCGCCGGCGGTAAAGACGGGGAGGTCGGGGGCGGTTAGCTCAGCGGTAGAGCGCCTCGTTTACACCGAGGATGTCGGGGGTTCGAAACCCTCACCGCCCACCAGATTGCGCGTCGCGAATAGTCGCGTTTGTGTCGGCAAAGCCTGAGCAGTTCGGCTTGACTTCGCCGAAGCGAACACGTATTGCACCGACCATAACGCACTGTTCTAACGGTGCCGTCGCATGGAATTGCGGGAGTAGCTCAGCTGGTTAGAGCGCCGCCCTGTCACGGCGGAGGCCGCGGGTTCAAGTCCCGTCTCTCGCGCCATTCCATGGCTTGAAGGTTTGAGGCTTTTGGCCTCCGTGGTGATTTGGCCGGCCGGCTTGCAGCCACGTTAAACAATTCGCTAAAGGGTCGTGCGCGCCCGGAGTGGCGTGCTTGGTCCCGAGGGGAAGCAAGCACGTTTCAGCCGGGTTTTTTGTTGGCTGCGCGCTGCCGCGGCAACGATCAGGAGCGCCACGATGTCCAGTCGTCCCACACCGAAGCCCAATCTGCCCGCCGATCTCTACGGCGCGCCGCTGGGTCTCGATACAAATATGGTGCACGGCGGCGTGCTGCGCTCGCAGTTCGCGGAGACGAGCGAGGCGCTGTTCCTCACACAGGGCTATGTCTACGACAGCCCCGAGCAGGCCGAGGAGCGCTTCAAGAGCGAATTCGGCGGCTTCATTTATTCGCGCTACGCCAACCCGACATTGGCGATGTTTGAGGAGCGGATGAAGCTGCTCGAGGGCGCGGAAGCGGCGCGGGCGACGGCGTCGGGCATGGCGGCTGTCATGGCGTCGTTGATGTGTTTTCTGAAGGCTGGCGATCATGTGGTGGCGGCGCGCGCGCTGTTCGGGTCGTGCCTGTACGTGGTGCAGGATCTGCTGCCGCGCTATGGCGTGACGTCGACGCTGGTCGATGGCCGCGATCTCGATCAGTGGAAAAAGGCGATGCGGCCGAACACCCGTGCGGTGTTCTTCGAAAGCCCGTCCAATCCGTGTCTCGACCTCGTCGACATCCGCGCGGTTTCGGACATCGCGCATGAAGCCGGCGCGCTGGTGGTTGTCGACAACGTATTCGCCACGCCGATCTATCAGTCGCCTTTGAAATTGGGTGCTGACGTAGTGGTGTATTCGACCACCAAGCACATCGACGGCCAGGGGCGTTGTCTCGGCGGCGTGGTGTTGGGTTCGGAAAAATTCATCAAGGAACAGTTGCACCCGTTCTACAAGCATACCGGCGTGGGCATGAGCCCGTTCAACGCGTGGGTGATGCTGAAGGGGTTGGAAACGCTGGGGCTGCGCGTGCGCGCGCAGACGCAAGCGGCGGCACAGGTGGCGGACGCGGTCGCCGGGCTCAAAAATCAGGGTGTCAAGCGCGTGCTCTATCCTGGCCGTGCCGATCATCCGCAGGCCGAATTGGCTGCGCGACAGATGACCGGCGGCAGCACGCTGGTGGCGTTCGAACTGGCGGGCGGAAAAGTTGCGGCCTTCAAGTTTTTGAATGCGCTGCAGATCATCAAGCTGTCGAACAATCTCGGCGACACCAAGAGCCTGATCACCCACCCGGCGACGACTACGCATCAGCGTTTGAAGCCCGAAGACAAGGCCGCACTCGGAATTTCCGACGGTCTGGTGCGGTTGTCGGTGGGCCTTGAGACGCCGGCCGATCTGATCTGCGATATCAGCGAAGCGGTACGGCAGTCTGTCGGCTGACCTTAGAGTGCTTCCGGATAAAGTGTGAGCGGTTTTCCGACAAGAAGCACGACAAAACAAAGGGCTGGGGGCGTTCCGCTATTCAACTAAAACCGGAACGACCTTAGCGCAACACGTTGAGTGCCACCCAGATACGGGCCATCGCCGACACGATGCAGAGCGCGGCGAAAGCATAGGCGATCGCGGCGAACCACGTAGGCCACAGGCACATCAGCGCGAAGGCGACGATGGTCTCGAAGCCTTCGGCAAGGCCGGCTAGGTAGTAGATCGACTTCTCGCCCTGCGCTGTGGTGGTGAGGTGTCGTTTGGCGGCGAGGACAGCGAACGCCAGGAAGGTGGTGCCGCTGGCGATGATGGCTGCGAGCAAGGTGGCTGCAGCGAGCGCGTTGGCTGAGGGGTTGACGACGGCGAAGGCCAACGGAATAGACGCGTAAATCAGGAAGTCGGCGACGATGTCCAGAAAGCCGCCGCGATCGCTTGGTGTGCTGAGGCGGGCGACGGCACCATCCAACCCGTCGACGCCGCGGTTGACGGCGAATAAAGCCAGCCCCAGCAGGGGCGCGCCGCAGGTGATCACGGCCGCCGCCAGCAGGCCGATGACTAGGCCGGCCCAGGTCAGTGCGTCAGCCGTCCAGCCGCTGCGGACCAAAGCCGCAGCGCACGCATCAAGCGGCCGGTTTATCCACGGACGCAGGCGTGCATCGATCATGGCAGTGACGCTTTCAGCAAGAGGGTGACGCTCCGAAACGGTTCGGCACGCGGCGAGGCCGAAATGCTGAAGGAACAATTGACCGCGACGCTCGCATACTATCACCATGGGGCGCAGGTTTTAAGCCAACAGCGCAAGGTCTGGGCATGTCGTCGTCGAGCTATCGAGCCACCACGCGTGGCATCCGCGTGACCGTTCTGCCGCAGTATCTTGCGGATGAATCGGATCCGGACGAAAACCGGTTCTGCTGGGCCTATACGATCACTATCGAAAATGAAGGCACCGAGACGGTGCGGCTGCGCTCGCGCGTGTGGAAAATAACGGACGAGACGGGCCGTATCGAAGAGGTGCGCGGCCCGGGCGTGCTCGGCCAGACGCCGACGTTGCGATCGGGCGAGCAATTCCAATATACCTCCGGCTGTCCGCTCTCCACACCGTCGGGGATCATGGTCGGCAGTTTCCAGATGACCAACGAAGACGGTGAGATGTTCGACGTGGCGGTGCCGGCGTTCTCGCTCGACAGCCCGGAAGGCAAACGGGTCGTGAATTGACTTCGCTTCGTTTTCGTTCGGCTGCAATTGGAGAAATAGGTACGATGTCCAAGCAACGCACACAGGTGGCAATCATCGGCGCTGGACCGGCCGGTCTGATGCTGGCGCGGCTGCTGACGCTGGCGAAGATAGACGTCGTGGTGCTCGAGCGGCAGTCGCGGGCTTATGTACTCGGGCGCATCCGGGCGGGCCTGCTCGAAAGCGGCACGACGGACTTGCTGCGCGAGGTGGGTTGTGGCGCACGGCTCGATGCGGAAGGGTTGGTGCACGATAGCGCATCGCTCAATTTCAATGGCGAAAGCCTGGAAATCAACTATCTCGACCTCGTTGGCAAAAGCGTCACCATTTATGGCCAGACCGAAGTGACGCGCGACCTGATGGAAGCCAACGACGCCTCGGGCATTGCCTGCCACTACGAGGCACCGGTGACGGCGATCGATGGGTTGGACGGAGCGCGGGTCAGGCTCACCTACCTGACGCATGGGCAGCAGCACACGCTCGATTGCGACTATGTCGCCGGCTGCGACGGTTTTCATGGCGTCGGGCGCGCCGCGATCCCAGCGTCCGTGCTCAAGACCTACGAGCGTATCTATCCGTTCGGCTGGCTGGGCATTTTGGCCGACGTGCCACCCTGCGGGCATGAACTGATCTACGCCAATCACCCCGATGGGTTCGCGCTGGCGACGATGCGATCCAACACCCGGACGCGCGCCTACATCCAGGTGCCGGCCGACGCTCGCATCGAGGACTGGCCCGATGATCGGTTTTGGGCCGAATACAAGCACCGGCTCGGGCCGGTTTCTAAGGGCGTCACGACCGGGCCATCAATCGAGAAAAGCGTTGCACCGCTGCGCAGCTTCGTTGCCGAACCGATGCGCTTCGGGCGGCTGTTCCTGGCTGGCGACGCCGCCCACATCGTGCCGCCGACGGGTGCAAAGGGGCTCAATCTGGCGGCGTCCGACGTGCGCTACCTGTCGCGCGCGCTGATCGCATTCTATGCCTCGGGCGATGCAGGCTTAATTGATACCTATTCCGAAACCTGTTTGAAACGCATCTGGAAGGCCACCCGCTTTTCTTGGTGGATGACGACGCTGCTGCATAAGTTTCCGGATCCGGACGGCTTTGGCACTGCGATGCAGCGCGCCGAATTCGAATATCTCAAATCCAGCCGAACGGCGCAGGTGTCGCTCGCCGAAAATTATGTCGGGTTGCCGATCTGAGTGGCCGGCGGGCAGGGCGTCATACCAGCACGCTTAAACAAGGATTCATTGGGTCAAGCTTTTTTGCGCGACCCAACATCTCTGGCGGGCTATTGCGACGATGGAGGTTTGCCAGCGCAGCTTCCGCAACACCACCCACCAACTACTCGCAGTTGCCCTCTACAAGCAGATCCAACGCGGCAGCGATGGTGGCGAGGCGGATCTGGCTGCGGCCGATGTCGCCGAAATGGCAGGCGCGGTGGCGGGTCGGCTGGCCGCTGCGCGCCACCGCGATGTGCACGAGGCCGACCGGCTTTAGCGGCGTGCCGCCGCCGGGTCCGGCGACACCGGTAACGGCGACCGCGATACTGCCGCCGCTGCCTTGCCGCGTCCGCGCGCAGGCACCTTCGGCCATGGCGATCGCAACATCGCGACTGACCGCACCGAAGGTCGCGATCAGGATAGCGGGCACGCCGAGCAACTCGCTTTTGGCTTCGTTGGAGTAGGTAACGAAACCGCGATCGACGACATCGGACGCACCGGCAATTTCGGTCAGCAGTCCCGCGATCAGCCCGCCGGTACAACTCTCGGCGGTCGCGACGTGGAGGCCGGCCGCTCGCAAGGTGGCAAGCAGCGATGTGGCGCGCGCGATCAGTGCGGGATCGAACATGGGGGCCTCTCGAAGGGCTGTGGCTTCCGCAGCGGTTTATAACACGCGCGCGGCCCGGCAACTATGCCGGGGCGGCTCTTGTGCTCACCGGCGGTCGATGGTCTGTTGCGCGACACGTGCCGACGGGATCGCCTCTGGCGTCCGACGCACGCAGGGGTAGGGGACTAATAGGCAATGGCGATTTTGGACGCGCAGACGGCAGCGCCGGCTGTCAATTTCTCGGCGGCAACGACTTTGCGCGCGCTGCTGCCGTTCGGCTGCGGGTATTTTCTGTCGTATCTGTTTCGCGCCGTCAACGCCGTGGTCGCTCCCGATCTGATGCGCGACCTGCAGCTGGATGCGGGGCAACTTGGTTTTCTGACTGCCGCCTATCTGCTGGCTTTTGCGCTGTTCCAGTTGCCGTTGGGCGTGCTGCTCGACAGCTTCGGACCGCGCCGCGTGCAGGCGGCGCTGTTGATGATCGCGGCTGGAGGGTCGCTGCTATTTGCGGTTGGGCACGACACGCTGACGCTGACGGTCGCGCGGGCGATGATCGGGCTCGGCTTTTGCGGCGGGCTGATGAGCAGTTTTAAAGCGGTCGTCGTCTGGGTATCTGAAACCCGACGAGCGTTTGCCAGCGCGTGTGTCATGTCGCTCGGGGCGCTGGGGTTGATGGTATCGACGGCGCCGATGCAATGGATGGTGGCGCAAGCCGGATGGCGGCAGGTGTTTGCGGTGCTCGCAGCCGTCACCGCCATGATTTCGGTGTTGATTTTCGCGGTGGTGCCGCAGCCGGATGCGACGGGCACTCCTGCCACCCTCAAGAGCCAGTTGGCCATCGTGTGGCGGATCATGCGCGATCCGGCGTTCCTGCGGCTGGCTCCCATCCTGGGCCTCAGTGCCGGCACCAATATCGCGATGCAGACGTTGTGGGCGGGGCCGTGGTGGCGCGATATCGGCGGGCTCGACCGGGTCGGCGTCGCCAATCATTTGCTGGCGATGGCGGCATCGTTCTTCGTTGGCATCCTCGTGACCGGGGCTGCGGCTGATCGGTTGGGGCGGCGCGGGGTGAGCGCGCTCGATGTGTTGCTCGGTTTTCTGACACTTTTCATGATCGCTGAGGCGCTGGTCATCGCCGAGGTCGCGGTGCTGCCGGCATGGTTGGCGTTCGGCATGCTGGGACAAGTGGCGGTATTGGCGTTTCCGTGGCTGTCAGGCTATTTCGGCACGGCCTTGTCGGGGCGCGCCAACGCCGCGTTAAACTTGATGATCTTCGCGTCGGCGTTCGCCGCGCAATGGCTGATGGGGACGATCATCGATCAGTTTCCGATCACTTCGACGGGCGGGTTTTCGCTTCCGGCCTATCAAGCCGCGTTCGGAACGTTCCTGGCGTTGCAGGTGCTCGGATTATTATTCTATCTGCCGGCGCACATGCAACTTAGGCGCCGCGGCATCAAACAGCCGGCTTGATCTTTATGAAAGGTGGCGCCGCATGCCTCACTCCCCGATCGAGCGCGCACCGACCGCGACCGCCGAAATGGTCGCGGCAACCGAACTGTACCATGCCTATTTCACCGGGCTGATCCTGACACTGGCATCGCGGCGTTCGGTCGGCGATGCAGCGCAGTGGATGTTCCGCGTGTTCCGGCATCAGCATCATGAGAAATTTCTGTCCAGCTTTGCCAAGCTCGGGTTGAGCGGCATGCCCGATGCGATGGCGTGCGCCGCCTATCATTATCTCAGCAACGGGGTGGGCGGTGTCTCGGTCGAATATATGCGCGAGAGCGACCGCAAGGCCTGGGTGCGGTTCGTGCCGCCGAGGTGGATCTATCCGGCGGCCGCCATCTGCGGCGTTCCAAGTGAAGTGTCGCGGGCGATGCTGCGCGGATGGTACGCCCAGAACGGGGTGTCGCTCGGCAATCCCCGGCTTGGCTTTGTGTGCACCGCGCAGACGATGGATGGCCAGCACGGGCTCGCCGGTTATTTCCTCGAGCATGATCGTGCGCTGTCGGATGATGAGCGCCTGCAATTCCGCCCCGGCGAACTGCCGCCGCCGTTCGATGCGGCGGCAGCGCCGCAATTGCCGGATGGCCAATGGCCAGCCGAGCGGTTGGCGAAGGCGCGCCGCAACTACACGATGGAGTATACCCGCACGGCGTTGCCGCGCCTGGTCGAATGTTTCGGACCGGCAGACGCGACCCATCTCGGACGCGTCACCGGCCAGTTGATCGGCGCGCAACTGTACGCCGAGACGGCATTGAAATGCGGCATCGACGGCACGGATGCTGCGGCTTTTGCAGCGTTTATGGCGGCGCTCGCGACGGGTGAAGGCGACACGGTGGAGATCGAACTCGACGGCGAGACCGCGATCGTGCGGCGCAACTCGTGGCGGTTCATGGCTGGCATCGACAACCTTTCGCCGGCCGTCTTCGACGCCTGGAACGGGCTCCTCGAGGGCGCGATCACCGTCCACAATCGATTCCTCCTGCTGGAGGTCATGGCGCGCCGCGACTACGGCGATGCAGCATTCGTCTGGCGCATCCGGCCGAGACCTCAGACGCGCTGAATTCCTCAGTATTGCCCCAATCATGCCTTGCATCGGTCGCAGTGTCGGCGCAGCCTCTCCTCATGCCGCTCGATCTGCGGCCGAAACGACGGCGATGCTGCGGTGCCCCTCGCGACAGCGCTGCCGGACAGGCCAAGGACTAGCAAACACGATCTCGATGCCCGCATCATGGATCGGCATGGAAGCGGCAAGGTGCAGGTCCGGACGTTTGCCGGGCCGCACCGTTAGAAACTGAAAGGCCGGTGCAAACCGGTCTTTTTTCACGTCTGGGCTCGCGGCCGTCGCCGTTCATTTGCCCGTGAAGTTGGCGCGGCGCTTCTCAAGGAACGCGGTGCGGCCTTCGATGAAGTCCTGGCTTGCGAAGCAGGCTTCCACCATCTTCTTGCAGCTCGGCAGATCGCGTGCTGTTTCAGGCTTCATCAACTCGACGGTAATGTGCTTGACGGCGGCCACCGTCAG
>JANXYD010000396.1 GCA_025350265.1 Hyphomicrobiaceae bacterium
GGACTTTGCTCCGACCTCGTCGGGCGCGCCGGCACGGAAGCCGAATTCCAGCGTCGCGGCGCAGCTGTCATAGCCCTTATGGGTCAAGCCGGAATCATCGCAAACCTCGCTCTCGATTGAGCAGGACGTGCAGGGTTCGGTCATCAGGCGCAGGTCGTTGTCATGTGTGGACGGCACCCAGTTGGCAAGGGTTTTGTCGGTGCGGCGTGCGTTTGTTGCGGCGGGGTGCAAGTCATGTGTTCGGCCTTTGGTGTGCAGCTCGAAGGCCGCTGGCCATGATGTTGTTCGCCACCAGCGGACAGACCTCTTCTTTAAACAATGCGTCGTCGACGCGCTGCGACGCTTTCGATGGTGGCAGTTGAGACTGAACTTCAGATCATCGGCGAGCCCCCTTGACCTGCGCACGCGCTGCCGCAACCCAAGCGGTAGGAAACGCGAAATGCTCGAATTCGTTCCCGCGCTTCAATCACGCATGACACTGTTGGCGCGAAAACCTGATCGGATCATTTGCCACGCAGCATCTTTATGATGCTGGAAAAATCCGCGCCGGCAGAACCCTGCGCGTTGTGCATCGCAAACATCTGTGCCGCCAAGGCACCGAGCGGGGTGGTGGCTCCGCTCGCCGCCGCCGCTTCCTGCGCAAGCTTCAGATCTTTCAGCATCAAGGCAGAGGCAAAACCCGGTTTGTAGTCATTGTTGGCCGGCGATGCGGGCACCGGGCCAGGCACCGGGCAATAACTGGTCAGTGCCCAGCACTGCCCCGACGACGTCGACGCGACATCATAAAGCGCTTGATGACTGAGCCCCAACTTTTCAGCGAGCACGAAAGCTTCGGAAACACCGAGCATCGAAATGCCGAGTATCATGTTGTTGCAGATCTTGGCCGCTTGGCCGCCACCCGCATCGCCGCAATGGACAACCTTCTTGCCGACACACGCGAGATAAGGGCGGGCTTTCTCGAACGCTGCATCTGTGCCACCGACCATCAGCGTCAAGGTCGCCGCTTCCGCTCCGCCCACGCCGCCAGAAACCGGACTGTCGACGCTCAACATGCCGGCCTTCGCGGCCAAATCATGGGCGGTGCGGGCAGAGGTCACGTCGATCGTCGAGCAGTCGATCAAAAGCGTGCCTTTGGCCGCAACTTCGAGAATGCCGGATTTGCCGTAGATGGCGACCGTATCCTTGCCGGCGGGCAACATGGTCATGATCACATCGGCACCCATTGCCGCGTCGGCAGCCGATTTGGATTTGACAATCCCGCGTTGCGCTGCAGCCTTGAGATTTGCCTCCGAAAGATCAACGCCCCGCACCTCGTGCCCGTGCTTGACCAGATTGGCGGCCATGGGCAGTCCCATGTTACCGAGGCCGATAAATGCGATCTTTGCCATTGGCTCACTCCGGAAGCTTGCGATGTCGTCTGCGCACCAGTTTCACCGAATGCACTCGGTTATGCAATTCGTCAAAGGCTGAAGTTCCAAGGGCTGCAGCTGCTGGCCGGCATAGCCGGCATATATTGCGGGGACTGCCGTTGCCCGGCGCGCATATTCATCCTAAGTACCCTTCGTCCCAGGTACGTGACATCACTGCGTCGATCGCGCCGATAAGCCGCCAGGCTCGCGGCCACCAATTCAGGAATTTTGCTTGCATGTCGAAAACGGGAACAGCGCGTACCGGCACCGCGGATGTCGCCATCAGGCTCTATGGGCCTGAGGCATTCGCCGGCATGCGACGCGCGGGACAGCTGGCGGCCACGGCGCTGGACATGCTGGTGCCGTTCGTCAAGCCCGGCGTCACGACCGAGCGGCTGGACAAGCTGGCATTCGAATTTGCGATGGATCACAACGCCTATCCTGCACCGCTTTATTATCGCGGCTTTCCAAAGTCGATCTGCACGTCCATCAACCACGTCGTCTGTCATGGCATACCCGGGCCGAAACCGCTCCGGGAAGGCGATATTCTTAACATCGACGTGACGCTGATCCTCGATGGCTGGCACGGCGACACCAGCCGCATGTACGGCGTAGGCGCCATATCGCGCAAAGCCGAGCGGCTGATCGATGTCACCTTCGAGGCTTTGAAACGCGGCATCGCCGTGGTGAAGCCAGGCAATTGCACCGGCGATATCGGCTCAGCGATCGAGGCTTATGCCCGCGGCGAACGATGCTCGGTGGTCGAGGATTTTTGCGGACATGGGTTGGGCCAAGTCTTTCATGATCGGCCTAATATTCTGCATTATCGCGTCAATACTGTGGGAGAGGACGCTGGCCCGGGCGTAGTCTTCGCGCCCGGCATGATCTTCACGATCGAGCCGATGATCAACCTCGGCAAAGCCTTGGTAAAAATACTCCCGGACGGTTGGACGGCCGTGACGCGCGACCGGGAATTGTCGGCTCAGTTCGAGCATACGGTGGGCGTCACCGCCGATGGCTGCGAAGTCTTTACCTATTCACCCAAGGGATTGCACAAGCCGCCGTTCTAGGCAGACTGAACAGCTGCGCATCGGCAATCGGGGGTTGACAGTGATTTCCAAAAAGACTGCGGCCGACGGCGAGCGCGACGGACAGCGCGGGCTGTTTGACACCATGGTGTCGCCGCAGGCGGCGGGCAGTCAGACGACACCCGGGCCGGCCCCGCAGCCGTTGCCGGCGCCTGACGCAAGTTTGCAGCGCGGCACCGCTGGCGTGGCGGACCAAGCCCCGCCTCGATCACGCAAGCGCACGATCGCAAAATCCAAAGTTGTCGACGACAAGTCCGGTCATCGAGCACGCCTGCTGACGCGGTTTCGCGACGGTGGGGCCGATCCCATGCCGGACTACGAATTGCTCGAAATGGTTTTGTTTCGTGTGTTTCCGCGCGGCGACACCAAGTCTGTCGCCAAGGCGCTGATGGTCAAATTCAAGAGCTTCAGCGAAGTCGTCAGTGCGCCGCCCGAGCGCCTGATGGAGATTGCCGGCATCGGGCAACGCGCGGTCGACGAGATCAAACTGATCCGCGCGGCCGCGCTGCGCATGATGCAAAGTCAACTGCTGCACCGGGAGGTGCTCAATACCTGGCCGGCGGTGCTCGACTATTGCCGCGCCGTGCAGGGCCATGACGATATCGAGCGGTTCCGAATTCTGTTTCTCGACAAGCGCAATCAGCTGATTGCCGATCAGGTGCAAC
>JANXYD010000435.1 GCA_025350265.1 Hyphomicrobiaceae bacterium
ACAGCATGATCGCCAGCACGGGCAGCACCAGCACGCCGAATGCGGCTTTGAAGTTGTTTCCTTGAATGCACATCCACGCGATAGCCATGGCGAACGCCGGAACGCAGCCTCGATCAATTGCTCGAATACCCTTTGATGCTATTCTGGGCGGGTCCGGCGTTCGCCATGGCTATCGCGTGGATGTGCATTCAAGGAAACAACTTCAAAGCCGCATTCGGCGTGCTGGTGCTGCCCGTGCTGGCGATCATGCTGTCGTTCGCGCTGTACTATGTGTTGCCGTCGACCTGAGGTGCGGCCTCAAAGCGAGAAACTGGTTCCGCAACCGCAGCCGGACGTCGCGTTGGGATTGTTGATCTTGAACGCCGCGCCCATCAGGTTGTCGACGAAATCCAGCTCCGACCCCGCCATGTATTCGAGCGATACCGGATCGATGAGCACGCGCGCGCCATCGCGGTCGACGACCAAATCGTCGGGCGCGGCAGCGTCGGTGAGATCGTATTTGTACTGAAAGCCTGAGCAGCCGCCGCCTTCGACACTGATCCGCAGCGCGGTCGCGCCGTGCTCGCCGGCGAGAATTTCTCCAATCCGGCGCGCGGCGGCCGCAGTGACACCGACGGACGGTGCGGCGAGTGCAATCGTATCGCTCATGAAACTGCTTTCAGGATTTGTAGGATCGCCGCGACATTCCCAGTACGCACTTACGAACATACAAAGAACGTTCCAACAACTCTTGCGAAGACATTTGGCACCGTTGTTTCAAAGGCATAGATAGGGTGCAGACCCGGATTGTCAAATGACGTTCGGCTCGTCCACGCCGAGGAGCAACGCCGCACGTGCCCCCGACAGCTATTCTGCAGACGCTTCCACCCGTGGTTGACGACGTCGGCCACCGCCTGATGGCCCCGTATGCAACCGACGCCGAGCACAGCCGTGGACGCCTGGTGGTCGAACCCGCGTGTCCCATGCGCACGCCGTTTCAGCGCGACCGCGACCGCATCGTGCACGCCACCGCGTTCCGGCGGCTGACCCACAAGACGCAGGTGTTCCTGTTCCACGAGGGCGATCACTATCGCACCCGGCTGACCCATACGATCGAGGTCGCACAAATCGCCCGCGCTATCGCCCGTTTGCTCAAACTCGACGAAGACCTGACCGAAGCCCTGGCGTTGGCGCACGATCTCGGCCACCCGCCGTTCGGCCATGCCGGTGAACGCGCGCTCGACGCCGCGTTGACTGAATTCGGCGGCTTCGATCACAATGCGCAAAGCTTCAAGGTAGTGACGCGGCTGGAGCGAAAATATGCAGCCTTCGACGGGCTCAATCTGACGTTTGAGACGCTGGAAGGCCTAGTCAAGCACAATGGCCCGCTGCGTGGCCAGCACGCGCACGAGGCGCGGCCCGGGGAACACCGGATCCTGCTGGCCGAAATCGAACGCTGCGGACTGACGCGCGCGTTGCGGCTCGACGCATTTGCCAGCGCGGAAGCCCAGGCGGCAGCTGTCGCCGACGATATCGCCTACGTCAACCACGACATCGACGACGCCTTGCGGGCGGGCCTGTTGACGCTCGACGGCCTGGCCGAGGTGCCGCTGGTGGGGCCGTTCGTCGCCCGCGCGCGCGCCACCGGCACCGACCCGGATCGCCTGATTTACGAGGTCAACCGCCGACTGATCACCGCCATGATCGAAGACGTCGGTGCGGCCGCGCGCGTTCGCCTGGCAGAAATCGGACCACGTTCCGCCGACGACGTTGTTTTCGCCGACCGCCCGTGCGTGACGTTTTCAGCGCCGTTCCAACGCGAACTCACCGGGCTGAAACAGTATCTGCTGCAGGAAGTTTATCGCCATGAGCGTGTGATGAGCGTGATGCGGCGCGCGGAACGCATCGTCCGCGACCTGTTCAGCCACTACTTCGACACGCCATCGAGCATGCAGGAGCGATGGGCCGTCGCCTGCCAGAACTGCGCTGGCGCCGAACGTGCGGCGTTGATCGGCGACTACGTGGCCGGGATGACCGACCGCTACGCGATCGAAGCGCATCAACGGCTGTTTGACCACACACCGGCACTCCTTGGCCTCACGCGCTAGTCGCGCTCCGGCCGGGGCGGCGCTTGCGCCGACGCCGCATAGGTGCGGCTACGTGCGCCTTTGGCGCAAATTCGCTGCGCGCGGCCTCACCCACCTGCGGCTTGGCCGCACGTAGGCGACTGCCGTCGGCCGGTAGCCGCCCCGGCCGGAGCGCGAGCGGATGCCCTGTCGCATCCGCGACGAGCGCGTGAGGCCAAGGAACCCATCTCTGATGTTGTCATCCCTTGCGCGATGCAGCATGAAGCCGTCGCGGAATGTTGCTTCGCAGACACCGGACCGCCCGAAGTCGGTCCTTCAACTCAGAATTCTCTGCCGGGACCTCCATGAACATCTTTGCCGACATTCAACTGCGGATCGTCACCGCACTCGAGGCACTGAAAGCCGACGGCACCTTGCCGGACGATTTGGCGCTTACGGGCATCGAGGCGGTGCCGCCGCGTGACCCGAGCCACGGCGATGTCGCCTGCAATGCCGCGATGGTGCTGGCCAAGGCCGCACGCATGAAGCCGCGCGACATTGCCGAGGCGCTCGCAGCCAAGCTCAAACAGGCCCCCGATATCGCCAAGGTCGACGTCGCCGGTCCAGGATTTCTGAACGTCACCTTCGTTCCGGCATTCTGGCAGCAGGCCATCCCGGCCATCCGCGCCGCTGGTGCCGACTATGGCCGCGCCAATCTCGGCCACGGCGAGCGCGTCAACGTCGAATACGTATCGGCAAACCCCACGGGACCTATGCACGTCGGCCATTGCCGTGGGGCCGTCGTCGGCGACACGCTGGCCAATCTGCTCGCCTTCGTCGGCTACGACGTGACACGCGAATACTACATCAACGACGCCGGCGGCCAGGTCGATGTGCTCGCGCGCTCGGCCTACCTGCGCTACCGCG
>JANXYD010000456.1 GCA_025350265.1 Hyphomicrobiaceae bacterium
GCAAAAACGCGACTTGCAGTGAGGTGTCGGGAACAATTTCTCGGGATGTGCCATAGGACGCGACGACGAATCTCAGGGCGGCGAACAACGGCACCACCGACACCGGCACCGTCACGATGAATTTGTCGAAGCCGTTGTGCACAGCGTCCCGCATCACTTCTGATACAAGGCGAGCGCCGATCCCGCCGCTTTGAAACAAGGGAGCGACGAACAGCGCGCTGATGCGGGCGGACAGTCCGCGATCGTCGCTGGGACCCCACGCGCACGTGCCCACGATGTCGCCATTGAGGACCGCCACGAACACCGATTTCCGGAACAAGTCCGCGATGTATTCCGGCGAGTAGATGGTTCTGGTGGCGTGCGCCACATCGCTGGGCTCGATGATCTTGTCGAGCAACGACCGGACGGCGGACGCTTGCACGTGGCGGATGGTGGAATAATCGTCGATGCCGGCGCGCCGGATTGTCAGCGAGGGACCGGCCGGCGTCGCACCGTCAGTCAAGGCATTCGATGGCGGATTGTTCGACATGCGGTGCCCATTTCAGCAATCGGTCAGTTCAATACGCCCGAGCCCACGAGACTTCATTGTCGCGTACAGTGCAGGCATGGAGACATTGTGTCACTTGTCAAGCAAATTGCAAACGCGCCGACAAACGTTGTGAAGCCGTGCGCGCCTTACGATGCCGCGGTAGCGGCGTTGGTTCGGGGCGAGCGAAGCTTGCGCTCGGTCTGTGGATTATCGCCAAACCGTTGCGAGAACTCGGCCCGGATGTGGGCTGCCAATGCGTCCGCGATCGGGTGCTGACCAAGGCTCGGGGCGTGCAAATTGATCATGAACCGGCCGAGTGGCGGCAAGCCTGCGTCGGGCCTCAAAATTGCGAGCGCAGGCGACACCGAATCCCGCAATCCCGCGCTCAATGCGATGCCCGCACTGACCATGGCGTCCTGTCCCACTTGATGCGACAATTCCAGCACCAGCCGCCACTCTCGATTGGCCTTCCGCAACGCTTCCAGAACCACCGGGCGAAAACGACAGGACGGATCCCCGATGGCCAGCGGCAGTGGATCGAGCGTGTGCGCCATGCCTCCTCGTGCGCCGACCCAGATCAAGTCGTCGACCCGCAGTATTTCGGCGCGCGCGTTCGGTGCATGGTCGGTGGTCAAGGTCAGATCGAGTTCGCCGTGCTCGTAGGCTGACTGCAGGTGGCTGGAGTTGCCGAGCTTCATTGTCATGCGCACGCGCGGCCAAGCCGCCGTGAAGCGACGCAGGATCGGCGGAATGTAACTGCGCACAATGTCGGTCGGGATGCCGAACCGCACCTCGCCATCGAACTGGCGTGTCGTCATTTGGCCGAATACGGCGTCGTTGAGCGCCACCAGCTGTTGCGCACTCGCCAGCAATCGCTCGCCGACGGGCGTGAGCGTCAAGCGCCGATGTTCGCGCTGAAACAGTGCTTGGCCAAGCTGATCCTCCAGCCGTTTGATTTGCAGGCTGACGGCGGCCTGCGTGCGATTGAGTAGCCTTGCCGCTGCTGTGACGCTGCCGGTGTCGATCACGGACGTGAACGCGCGCAGCAGCGCGATATCGATGTCGCGGTTCATCACGGCTTACCTCAGTAATCGCTCCCGTGCATTGAAGTCTGCATCAATTCAGTTAAGCAATCAATATGTGAAACATAAAATTCATTCGATTTCGTTATGCGCCGAAACGTGCGACCTTCCGCTCAATGAAACCGCTTCCGACATTTAAGTCGCAGCGAATTGGGCCACCTCCCATGACCAGCCTCACCATTCCCGACGAAATTGCCGCATCCTCGTCTGAAGCAGCAGTGCCACATGCCCAGCCCTTTGCGAACGTGCGACGGCTGTGGGGGGCACTCCATATTCGGCGTCAGCGTAGGGCGCTTCTCCTGCTCGATGATCGCATGTTGCGCGACGTCGGGTTGAGCCGGGCGGACGTCGAGCGCGAGGTGACGCGCGCGTTGTTCGATCTGCCCTCGGATTTGCGGTCGCGCTGAACCGCGTGCGGTCACAGTCGTGGCGACGCAACGGGCGTGTCCATGAAAATTAACGATACCCACCCCTGGCTGATGCGTTATGGAGCGTTGCGTATCGCGCGGCATCCACGGACCACACCGGGATATCTCAGATGGCTTGGGCACCTGCAACGATTGTAAAAGCATCGAACGGCATGCGCGGGGTGATTTTGGCTGCCGTGCTTGGCGTTTTCGGTTTGCTGCCAAAGGCTGTGGCGACCGAACCGCCGGCGGCAGCCGCGAATGCTAACCCTTCGGCCATTCAGGTTGCGCCAGTAACCCGTGTTCCGGCAGCATCGGTACCCGTGCCGACCAAGCCCGTCGAGCCTCAAATAGCGGCCAAAGCTCTGTTCGGAGCTGTGCATTCGCCCGCCGATCTTGTAGCGCGCTCGATCGGCACATACGCCAAGGGGTGCCTTTCCGGCGCACAGATGCTGCCCGTCGATGGCGCGGAATGGCAGGCGATGCGGTTGTCGCGCGACCGCAATTGGGGGCACCCGTCGCTGCTTTTATTTCTCGAACACTTTGCCTCCGACGCACGCCGGTTCGACGGCTGGCCGGGGCTGCTGGTCGGCGACATGTCGCAACCGCGCGGTGGACCGATGGTGTCGTCACATGCAAGCCACCAACTTGGGCTCGATGTCGACCTGTGGTATCAGCCTATGCCATCCAAGCGATTGAGCAAAGACGAACGCGAAACCAAGTCTGCCGAAAGCCTGCTGGCACCCGGCGGACTGAGCGTCGACCCGCAGCGGTTCACCGCCGATCACATCAGGTTGTTGAAACGGGCGGCGTCTTTTGGCGAGGTCGAGAGAATTTTTGTGCATCCTGCCATCAAGAAGGCTTTGTGCCAGGTGACCCTCAATGACGTCGATCGTATCTGGCTGATCAAGATGCGGCCGTTCTGGGGGCACGACGATCATTTTCATGTGCGTATTCGCTGTCCGGAGGGAGATACGAATTGTCATCCGCAGGCACCGGTCCCAGGAGATGATGGTTGCGGCAAGGAGTTGGACGATTGGTTTGCAAGGCTGCAAACGCCGCCGAAGCCGTCGGCCGTGCCAGAGACGCCAGTGCAGCCGTTGACCCTCGACAAGTTACCGGTCGAGTGTCGTGCGGTGCTCGCGGCCCCCGGCGGGTCCACGGTTACGCCTCGGCTGCAATGATTGTCGCGAGAATGTGATGGCGAAGCTGAAGTGGGATAAAATGTAATGGTCGTGCTTCGGTGTATCGCCTGGGTCTTGTTTTTGATCGCAATCATCGCGCTGGTTGGTGACTTGACACGCGCGGCGAACGGGGGCTCTGCCGCCATGACCACGGTTTTCGGCTATTGGAAAACTGTGTCCCCGCAATCGGTTGCAGAAGCGGCGGCGTTCGTGCGCCGGCATCTGCACACATTTTTCTGGGATCAGGTGGCGATGCGTGTTCTGCTGTTGCCGTTATGGTTGATGATTGCGGCCATCGGCCTCACGTGCGCGGTTCTGGGGCGCAAGAAGCGCCGCGTGAACATCTTCGCAAATTGAAGTCTCGATACCATATGCCGTCGGTGACTGGTTCAAACGGAGTGGCGCACATGTTTTCGTTCCGCAAGAAGGCTGCCATGCCCAGCCCTGATGCCGCGCTGAAAGGGCGTCAGACGCCGATCAAAACCGCCGAGAAACATTTCATCAACGGCGCAAAACTGGCGGGTCCGTACCCGACTGGCATCGAGACGGCGATGTTCGGGCTGGGCTGCTTCTGGGGTGCGGAACGGAAGTTCTGGCAACTTGGCGATGGCGTTTATGTAACCGCAGTGGGCTATGCCGGCGGATACACGCCCAACCCGACCTACGACGAGGTCTGTTCCGGTGCGACCGGCCACAATGAAGTGGTGTTGGTGGCGTTCGATCCGAAGCGCATGTCGTACCAGCAACTGCTGCGGACGTTCTGGGAAAGCCACGACCCGACGCAGGGGATGCGGCAGGGCAATGACGCGGGCACCCAATACCGATCCGGCATCTATGCGTTCGGGCCTGAGCAGAAGCAGGCTGCGCTGGCCTCGCGTGACGCGTTCGCAAAGGTTTTGGCAGCCAACGGTTTTGGGCAGCCGACGACCGAAATCATCGATGCACCCGCGTTCTATTTCGCTGAGGATTATCATCAGCAATATCTGGCAAAGGTGCCGAACGGTTATTGCGGCCTGGGCGGCACCGGGCTTTCCTGCCCTATCGGCACCGGCGTTACAGCCAAAGCGCCGACATCGGCATGATCAGTCCGCCAACAGCCGCTTTGATCGAGCGGCTGTTGGCGACAGGATGTGCAGTTGCCGAAGATTACTTCGCTCCCGCATTATGTCAGGCGCTACAACTCGAAGCCGAGGCTCTGACAGCCGACGAAACGGCAATCGACGCTGGCGTCGGGCGCGGTGTTGATCACAAATCAGATGCAGCGATCCGGCGCGCGCGCATTCGCTGGCTTGACGGCCGATCCCCGGCCCAACTGGACTTCACCGGCCGCGCCGAAGACCTGAGAATTTCAATTAACGAGTTGTTTTATCTGGGGCTATTTGATTTCGATGCGCAACTCGCGCTGACGCCGGTTGGCGGCTTTTACGCGCGTCATAGTGATAGCTTTCAGGGCGCGCGCAATCGCATCGTTTCTCTCGTCGCCTATCTCAACGATGGCTGGCAATCGGCCGACGGCGGCTGCTTGCGGATCTGGCCGTTGGACGGCGCGCGCATCGACGTCGTCCCGCGCCGGGGAACTCTGGTCTTGATGCTGTCGGAAAATGTTGAACATGAGGTGCTGCCGACCAACCGGTCACGGGCGTCGATTGCCGGCTGGTTTCGGTTGCGTGCTTAAGGCAGTGCCCGGCTTTTACGTGGAGCCTCGAGTTGTTTAGGAATTGCTGTTGAATAAGCACTACAAAGAGCACAGTGCTATGCTGCCGTGTTTGCGGCGCATGAGCCCGGCATAAGCGGCCAGCGTGCGCGACGGTGCCGTCACGGGTGGAGCTGCGGGTGGATGGGGGAGCTGGAATGAGAAAGTCCGCATCGACCGCAGCGGTATCGACATCGCCGCTTTGGGATGCGTTGCGGCCGCCGCGTGCCGTCCGCATGACGCTGTTGCTGGCAAGCGGGCTGATCAACGTCCTGACGTTGACGGGCTCACTGTTCATGATGCAAGTCTATGACCGGGTTTTAGGCAGTCAGAGCGTTGAAACACTGATTGCACTCAGTTTGATCGCGATCTTCGCATACGTGATGCAAGGTATCATCGACGGTTATCGCGGTCGCATCCTCGTCCTGCTGTCCGAACGGTTCGATGCCAAGATCGCGCCGCGCGTCAACGCGGCAAACATGACGTTGATGTTGAGATCATCGAACGGCGCGATCGAAGCGCAACGGAACCTGCGGCATGTCGAGGCCTTGCGTGTCTTCATCGGCGGGCCTGGTCCGCTTGCCGCATGCGATCTGCCGTGGCTGCCGATCTATCTGTTCGTCGCCTTCGTACTGCACTGGAGCCTGGCGCTGACGATCGTGGCGGCGGCGCTGTTTTTCTGTTGGCTGACGCTGATGACGGAGCGGGCCGCAAAAGTTCCCGGGCGCAAGGCCATCGAACAGGGCGTCTTGCGTTCGCAAGAAGCCGATAGTGCGATGCGCAATGCCGAAGTTGCGCAGGCGATGGGCATGCGGCGCGCGCTCGCCGACCGCTGGTCGATTTTGAACGACACGTATTTGCTGGCGCAGCGCCGCGTCACCTACGCCGTTTCCGGGTTTGGTATCACGGCGAAAACCTCGCGCATGCTGTTGCAGTCCTTGATGCTAGGGCTGGGCGCATTTCTGGCGATCAAGGGCCAGATATCCTCGGGTGCTATCATCGCCGCTTCGATCATGTCGACGCGCGCGCTTGCGCCGATCGATCAGGCGATCGGAAGTTGGAAATCGTTTGTCGCAGCTCGCGACGGCTATCGGGCCTTGAAGGATCTGTTCAATCGCATCGGTCCGGAGAGCCAGCCGTTTGAACTGCAGCCGCCGACGCGATCGCTGGCGGTCGCCGATCTCGTCGTCGCCGTGCCGCCGACGCTTCAGCCGTTCGGCCAGCCACCGATGCAGCCCAAGCCAGATCGCATCGCGGTGCAGGGCGTGCGAATGTCGGCCAGCGCAGGGCAGGTTGTTTGCGTCATGGGCCCGTCCGCGTCCGGCAAATCCAGCTTCGGGCGCGCGCTGGTCGGCATCTGGCGGCCGCGCGCCGGCAGCGTTCGGCTTGATGACGCGCCAATCGAACAATGGTCGCCTGACCGGTTGGGATCGCATATCGGCTATCTGCCGCAAGACGTGCAGTTGTTCGATGGCACGATCGCCGAAAATATCGCCCGCTTCGATCCCGACTCGACCGACGCCAAGATATTGGCAGACGCGACCGCCGCCGAATTCGACAGGCACGTGCTGGCGATC
>JANXYD010000460.1 GCA_025350265.1 Hyphomicrobiaceae bacterium
CGTTGATCGCGCGCCGAGGGTGGCACACCGCCGGATTGATGCTTCCATCGGCGACATTCCGATCGAGGAGGTTGCGCTCGGCGATACGATTCTGGTGCGCGCGGGCGAGGTCATTCCCGTCGACGGGGTGGTTCTGGATGCCAACGCCACAGTTGATGAAGCCGCTTTGACCGGCGAGCCGATCCCTGTCGTGCGCAACATGGGAGAAGCCGTTCATAGCGGCACGATCAACGCGGGTGAGACATTCGAACTCCGCGCCAGCGCGACGGCGGGCGAAAGCACGTACGCGGGCATCGTGCGAATGGTGACTGCGGCGCAGACCGCGAAAGCGCCGTTTATTCGAATGGCCGATACCTATGCGCTGATCCTGTTGCCGGCGACGCTGCTGTTGGCGGGATTCGCATGGTTGTTTTCCGGCGATCCAATCCGTGGCCTTGCCGTGCTCGTCGCGTCGACACCATGCCCACTCATTCTAGCGGCACCGGTCGCTTTTATTGCCGGCGTTTCGCGCGCCGCGCGACTTGGTATTCTGATCAAAGGCGGCGGCGCGTTGGAAGCTCTGGCGCGAACCCATACCGTGATGTTCGATAAAACGGGAACGCTGACCGTTGGTGGTGCGCGTCTGGTCGCAATCGAGACAGCGCCCGGGGAAAATTCCGACACCGTGCTGCAATTGACGGCATCCCTCGAGCAGGCTTCGCATCATGTCGTCGCTGCCGCTATCGTTTCCGCCGCAGTCGCACGCGGGTTGGTTCTTATCACGCCCAGCAAAGTAAAGGAGACGATGGGCTCCGGCCTCGAGGGGGTGTTGGATGGCAAACTCGTCAAGGCGGGCTCACGCCACTTGGTATGCAACACGGGACGGCTCGACGCATGGGCGGTACGCGCGCTGAGACGCGCCTCATGGCGTTCGGCGTTGAGTGTTTTCGTTTCGGTCGACGGCCGAGTGATGGGGGCCATTCTTTTGGCCGACGAGTTGCGGCAAGAAACGCCGCGAGCGGTGCAGGGCCTCCGAACCGCCGGCGTAAAGCGTATCGTGATGGTCACCGGGGACCGGGCCGAGGCGGCGGAGACGATCGGGGCGGCGCTGGATCTCGATGCGGTTCTTGCCGATCGGGAACCGGCCGACAAAGTCGAGGCGGTCGTCTTTGAGCAACGATTGCATCCGACGCTGATGGTGGGCGATGGGATCAACGATGCACCCGCATTGGCTGCAGCCGACGTCGGCATTGCCATGGGAGCGCGAGGCGCAAGCGCATCTTCGGAGGCCGCCGACGTCGTTATCCTGGTCGATCGCCTGGATCGGGTTTCAGATGCGGTTGGTATCGCGCGTCGCGCCCGCAGCATCGCGGTGGAGAGCATCGCCGTAGGCATGAGTTTGTCGGGAATTGCAATGCTTGCAGCGGCGTTCGGCTGGCTCACCCCGGTCGCCGGTGCGTTGACGCAGGAAGCCATCGACGTCGCGGTCATTCTCAATGCACTGCGCGCGCTGACGCCGGCCTGGAGCTACGCGCGAGGCTTCATGCAACCCGCTGCCGCACGAGCGCTGCATGACGCCCATCGCGATCTCAAGGCGACGCTCGATCGCTTGCGGGAGATTGCCGATGCGCTGGATGATGCAGCAGCGGACCAAGCGATCGCGTTGATCGAGGAAGCGAAGCGCCTCATCGACGACAGCATCGTCGAACACGAACGTGACGATGAGAGCCGCGTCTATCCTCGTCTCTCAAAACTCATGCACGATGGCAGTGTCCTGGCGGCGATGAGCCGGGCGCATCGTGAGATCCTGCATTTGGCGCGCTTGCTTGGCCGATTGTCGGATGACCTGAAAACCGAAGATGCCGACCGCTATCTGATCCGGGATGCGCAGCGCGTCATTGAGGCCATCGAATCGCTTGTCCGCATTCACAGCGCGCAGGAGGAAGATATTTACGATTCCGCAACCGGCACTTAAGTAGCCGATCCGGTCCGGGCACGGGCTTCTCGAGCGCGCCGGTCTTGGTTCGTCGGTCAATTCCTCCCGTCCAGTCCCTGCGCATTTACCCGCGACGAACACGGCCGGCTGATTTAAACTGCCCCCAAACACTACGCCGGTCCAAGGCAGGCCACGAAAACTTCGGGGGAATGAGATGCAGGTCGAACAGAGGGCAGAGATTGCGGGTGGCCATGCGGGGCCTGGCCCTACTTCGGGGCTGGGTGGCAGAATAGAAGCCGCTGTCGGCCGGGTCGTCGAATGGGCTGCCGGTTCGCTGGTGGTTGTGGAAATGTTGATACTGTTCGCCGGTGTCATTTCCCGCTACGTGTTCAAGAAGCCCTTCACCTGGACCGACGAACTGGCGTCGATCCTGTTTTTGTGGTTGGCGATGCTGGGCGCGGTGCTGGCCTATCGGCGCACCGAGCACATGCGCATGTCGGCGCTGGTCGATGGCGCGGGGCCGCGCGTCAGAGCGGTTCTGGAAGCGCTGGCGCTGGCGGCGGGGCTGGCCTTCCTGATCCTGGTGCTGCATCCGGCCTATGAATACGCCTACGACGAGATCGCCATCGAGACACCGGCGCTCGGCCTCGCCAACGTGTGGCGGGCCGCAGCGTTGCCGGTCGGCTTGGGGCTGATGCTGCTGATAGGGCTTACGCGCATCGGCCGCAGCCATGCGGTGCGCGATGTCGCTTGGGCCGTCGCAATCGTCGTCGCGCTGGGTGCCATTTTGTGGCTGGCACGGCCGCTGCTGAATGCCATCGGCAATTACAAGTTGCTGGTGTTTTTCGTCCTCCTGGTCGGCGGGGCGGTGTTGGCCGGCGTGCCAATCGTGTTCGCATTCGGCATCGGCACGTTCGCCTTCCTGGCCTTGACCACGCGCACGCCCTTGACGGTCGTCGTCAGCCGCATGGACGAGGGGATGAGCCACATCATCCTGCTGTCGGTGCCGCTGTTCGTGTTCCTCGGACTGCTGATCGAGGTCACCGGCATGGCGCGGGCGATGGTGGACTTTCTCGCCAGCCTGATCGGTCATTTCCGGGGCGGGCTCAAGTATGTGCTGCTCGGCGCAATGTATCTAGTCTCCGGCATTTCCGGTTCCAAGGCCGCCGACATGGCTGCAGTCGCGCCCGTGCTGTTTCCAGAAATGAAGAAGCGTGGGGCTGCCGGCGGCGATCTCGTCGCATTGCTGTCGTCGTCGGGGGCGATGAGCGAAACCATTCCGCCGAGCCTTGTGCTGATTACCATCGGCTCGGTCGTCAACGTGTCCATTGCGGCGTTGTTCACCGGCGGGCTGCTGCCCGGCTTGGTGCTGGCATTGGCGCTGTGCGGCGTCGTCTGGTGGCGCTCGCGCAACGAGGACATGTCGGGGGTCAAGCGCGCCACGGTTCAGCAAGTCGCGTTAGCACTGCTCATCGCGGCCCCGGGCATCGCGTTGCCGTTTTTGATCCGCGCCGCCGTCGTCGAGGGCATCGCCACCGCGACCGAGGTCTCCACCATCGGCATCGCCTACACGCTGTTTTATGGGGCCGTCGCGGGCCTCGTGTTTGGCCAGCGTGTGCAGTGGAGCCGCCTCTGGCGCTGCCTGCTCGAAACCGCGGCGCTGTCCGGCGCGATCCTGATCATCATCGGCACCGCCACCGGCATGGCCTGGGCGCTGACGCAATCGGGGTTCAGCCGACAGCTGGCTGCGTCGATGTCCAGCCTCCCCGGTGGCGCCGCCGGTTTCATGGCCGTATCCATCGTCGCCTTCGTGATCCTCGGCAGCGTGCTGGAGGGTATTCCGGCGATCGTGCTGTTCGGCCCGCTATTGTTCCCCATCGCGCGGCAACTTGGCATCCATGAGGTGCACTACGCGATGGTGGTGATCCTGGCGATGGGCATCGGCCTGTTCGCGCCTCCGTTCGGCGTTGGCTATTACGCCGCGTGCGCTATCGGCCGCGTCGATCCGTCCGAAGGCATCGCGCCGATCTGGCCGTATTTGCTGGCGCTGCTGGTCGGCCTCGTGGTCGTCGCCTGCGTGCCGTGGATTTCGATCGGCTTTCTGTGACCACGCTCGGCGGTGCCTACCTAGTTGTCCCCGCTGTCCACCGGCATGGTAGTCTCCGAAGTCGAATTGCACGGAGGCACGCATGCAAATGCCAGACGCGGCATCCCAATCGCGCATTTTTTACGGCTGGTTCGTGGTGGCGGCGGCGTTCGCTGTCACCTTCATCGGCTTTGGCAGTGCTTATAGTTTCAGCGCTTTCCTGCCCGCCCTGCAGCAGGAATTCAACGCCTCGCGCGGCGCGGTCTCGCTGGTGTTTTCGCTAGCGGGATTTCTCTACTTTGGCCTCGGCGTGCTCAGTGGCCCGCTTGCCGATCGTGTGGGGG
>JANXYD010000488.1 GCA_025350265.1 Hyphomicrobiaceae bacterium
CGCCGGCCATGAAACCACCACTAACCTGATCGGCAACGGCCTGTATAATCTGCTCGAATGGCCGGATGAGCGCGGAAAGCTCATCGCCGAGCCCAGCTTGATCGACCGTGCCGTGGAGGAATTCCTGCGCTTCGACAGCCCCGTGCAATTGGGCAACCGGGTGACCACGGCACCGGTTACAGTGGGCGGCCTCGATTTGCCCGCCGGTAGCTTCGTTACCCTGGCCATCGCGTCTGCCAATCGCGATCCTGCGGCCTTCACCGATCCCGACCGCCTCGACGTTGGTCGCAGCGCGAACCGGCATGTCGCCTTCGCGTCCGGCGCACACGTTTGCGTCGGCCTGTCGATCGCCCGCATGGAGGGTCGCGTCGCCATCCAGCGCTTTCTGCGCCGGTTTCCCAACTATCGATTGGCTGGTTCCGCCATGCGGGGCAACCGCGTTCGATTCCGCGGCTTCCTCACCATGCCGATCGACGTTCGTTGAACGGCAAGGCTCGGAAAGGCAAGGCTGGACTGGGAAATACCGCCGGGCCGCTGCCGCAGCCTATCCGGCAGCCGCCGCTTCTGCTCAATGTGCAGGCGCTGTGAGCTTATGCACATCGGCGACGGCGTCACCATCGGCCTGCAATACGCCGGAGACGATGGCCCGCGCCAATTGTTCCGCCATGCAACGATGGCCGACATCGTTCATATGCAGCTGGTCGGCCGACAAATAGAATGTGTCGCCACGTTCGCGAGCAAGCTGCCTCATCGCCTCGAAGCGATCCACAAGCAGAACATGTTTTTCCGCCGCGATTTCCGCGATTGCGACCACCACCTGCTCGTAGAACGCATCCCTGGTCAGCTTCTCACCATACTGCGGATCAACCAACACGACGTCGAAGTTGTTGTCGGCGAGCCAAGCGAGTGTTTTGCGCAGGCACGCCTTGAAGCTGTCCATGTCAACATGCCCGATCGCGTCGTTGGTGCCGACCTGCCAAAGCACCAGATCCGGCTTCACGTCCTCGACGGTCGGCTTCATGCGGGTCGATTGACCGGCGGCATCTTCGCCACCCAACCCGCGCCCGAAGACGTCGAAATCGACGCCCTTGAAGGCCGATTCAAGATCGACCTCCAGCTTTGCGACATAGGTATTGGCCGGCCGCGATGCACCTGTGCCCACCGTCGACGACGACCCGATGACCAGCACGCGCGGATTTCGACCCTCGCGAACAGCGCGACGCAAGCCCCGCAACGGGCGGCGGAACTTGTCTCCGGCGGCACGTTTCGCGTGGCAATCATTCGACATCGCCGGAAGCGCTGGAGGCGTCACTGGGCCCGCAGGCAGCATCGCAGCGGCGAACGTTCCCGCAACAACCAGATTGGCAGAGGTGACAGACGGCTTTTCAGCACGCTCTTCGGCATGCGCTGAAGTCATTGAGACTATCACAGCCGTTACCAGTCCCGACACCACAGCAAACCGTCTAGCGGCGTGCGCAAGCCTACAAGTCATGGAGATGTATCCGCCCGAACCTGACCTCTGAATAGATATAGGCACAAATTTTATGCCTGGAAAAGTGTCACAAATGCCTCATATGTGCGCGCATGCGCATATGCCGTACACGGCATCTGCGGAGCAACAGGCCGTTGACATGCCTTGCCGCTCCGCGTCAGAACGCCGTCAGAACCCGGGTGCTGTCCCGGACATCAGCCGACGGGGTAAAAAATGAACACCGCACAATTAAAGACCGCCATCGAAGCTGCCTGGGAGGCACGCGACGGGATTTCCCCGGCCACGACGGGTGCTGCGCGCGATGCAGTCGAATCCGCTCTGGGCCTACTGGATGGTGGCACGCTACGCGTCGCCGAAAAAATCGACGGCAACTGGCATGTGCATCAATGGCTCAAGAAAGCGGTGCTGCTGTCGTTCCGCCTCAGCGACAATGGCGTCGTGCCGTTCGCGGGCGGTCCTGGCAGCCGTGCCTATGGCTGGGACAAGGTTCCGCTCAAATACGACACCTGGGGTGCCGATCAATTCAAGGCTGACGGCTTTCGCGCGGTGCCTGGTGCGGTCGTGCGGCGTTCCGCCTACATCGGCAAGAACGTGGTGTTGATGCCCTCGTTTGTAAACGTCGGTGCCTATGTCGACAGCGGGACCATGGTGGACACCTGGGCGACTGTCGGCTCGTGTGCCCAGATCGGCAAGAACGTGCACCTTTCTGGCGGCGTCGGCATCGGCGGTGTGCTCGAACCGCTGCAGGCCAACCCCACGATCATCGAGGACAATTGCTTCATCGGCGCACGCTCGGAAGTGGTCGAAGGCGTTATCGTCGGTGAAGGCTCGGTGCTGTCGATGGGGGTGTTCATCAGTGCCTCGACCAAGATCGTCGACCGCCAGACGGGGCAGATCCACATTGGCAAGGTCCCGCCCTATTCCGTGGTCGTGTCAGGTTCGCTACCGGGCAAAAACCTGCCCGGCGAAAACTGGGGTCCATCGCTGTATTGCGCCGTAATCGTTAAAACCGTCGATGCGCAGACGCGCAGCAAAACCGCGATCAACGAACTTCTCCGCGACTGATCATGCCTGAGCAAAAAAGCGGCCCGCCTGCGCACGGCGAGCCGCTCGATACTCCGGCAATCTCCGGAGTATCATTGCCGGGCATGTCGTGGAGACGTCGCCATACCCAGCAAGTGTGTGAACGCGCGCGCCCCCCGCGCGTTACTTCGGCAGCAAAACCCGGTCCACGACATGAATGACCCCGTTCGACTGCCGCACGTCGGCGATCGTAACGGTGGCGGTGCCGCCACTTTCGTCCGTCAACGTGATCTTGCTGCCCCGCCGTTTGGCGATCAGTATCGCACCGCTGACCGTCTTGACCACGTGCGCGCCTTTGTCATCGGCGATCATCTTACCGATGGCGTCGGCCATGACCGCCTTGGCAACGACGTGTGACGTCAGAATTTTGACGAGCTTGTCTTTGTTTTCAGGCTTCAGCAACGTCGCCACGGTGCCTTTCGGCAGGCGATTGAACGCTGCATTCGTGGGCGCGAACACTGTAAATGGACCCGGCCCGGACAGTGTGTCCACCAGTCCCGCGGCCTTCACCGCCGCGACGAGGGTCGTGTGATCCTTGGAGTTCACCGCATTTTCGATGATATTTTTGGTCGGATACATAGGCGCACCGCCCACCATCGGCACTTCTTTCGCCTGCGCCAAAGGTACTGCGGCGGCGGTTCCGATTAGAACCGAGACGATCGCGAGCGCGGGTCCCATCCAGATTTTCGTGGCTTGAAATTTCAGCATTTGTTTCTCCAACGCTTTGAAAACAGCTTCAGCGTTGATGAGCTACGATGTGCGGCAGGATTAGTTTCAGACCGTCGAGGCTGCGTGCTGCGGGCGGCAAACGGTGCAGCTTTGATCATGCGGTCTGGATTGCGCCTGCCTTGCTTCAGCCACGCGCTGTTCCTACTGACGCCGTATTGAGTAGGCTACATAACCGTCCGGGCGAAGATTGCTTACGGTTCGTTAACCAAGCTCTCGTTTACTGGAGCTTGATGATCGGCGCGTTGCGGTCCGCCCGCCGTGCCCATCGATGGTGAGTTATTGCGTGGCCAGCCAAGTTTTCGGCAGGGCGTCGCGTCGTTGAGGTGTCGTCGAATGCATAGCCAAGGTTTCGCTTCACGCATCAGTGCGACAGCCATGGTCGCGGCAGCGATCTGTAGCGGTAACTTGCTTGCAGGTGCCGCCAAGGTCAGTGCCGCCGATCTGCCCGCTATCAAGGTATCGGCCAGCAATGCCGTTCCTGCCTGCGCAACACCCGGCCGGCTGCAAGCCTTTCTCGCCAAGCGCAATCCGTCGCTCGACCCGCAATTCAAATCCATCGCCGCAGACTACCTGCGGGAGGGCGAGCAACTCGGTATCCGTTGGGACGTAGCCTTCTTCCAGATGTTGCTGGAAACCGGCAATCTGACTTTCGCCAAGGGATCGCGCATTTCCGGCGCGAAGCCCGAACAGAACAACTTTGTCGGCCTGCGCCCGGTCGAAAAGAACGCCGGCTTCGAGACGTTCCCGGATGTGGCGACGGGCGTGCGCGCGCATCTTCAGCACGTCATGCTCTACACAGGCGAAACAGTCGCCTCGCCCGTCGCCCAGCGCACCCGACGGCTGCAGGACATGGGCCTGCTGGCGGCTTGGCGCAAAGACATCGCGCATGATGTCACCTTCGACGACCTCGCCGACAAATGGACCGACGGTTCCGACACTTATGCCGATCGCGTCGACGAAATCGCCCATAAGTTCACGGCCGACGTCTGCGCCCAGCCTGATCCGCACCCAGAACTCATGGCTGCCGCGCACGGCGTCACTGTCTCGTCGCGCGCGCCGACTGCGGTCGCGACCGCCGAGCCGACCCCGCCGACCGACAAGACCGACCCGCAAAAAGTCTCCAGCACCGAACTCGCGCGCCGCGCCATGTCCGACGGATCCGGCGAGCGCTCCAGCCTCGGTGCAGCAGCCACAGCTCCCATGATGCCAGTCAAAATCCTGAATGCGCCGCAGCCGGAGGCCGTCCCATCCGATGCGCCGACCGCGATCGAACCGGCGGCGCTGCAAACGGCCAAACTGCCGGTGCCCAAATTGCCGATCCCCGAACTGCCGCGCATCAAATCATCGGCGGCGCAGCAACCCGCGGCCACCAAGGTCGCCGTCACTGGCACGGCGGCCAAAGCCCTGGCACCGCCCGCCGAACCGTCTGCTCGCGCGAATGAACCGTCAGATCCTGCGTCGGCCAAACTTCCGCCCGTCACTGTGGACGCTGAAACTGGCGTTCAGAAGTGCCGCGTCTTCACCGCCAGCTACGGCGGCCAGCGCGCCGTCATCGTCAAGGCCGTTGCCGATCGCACGGCCAACTTCACCGTCCTCGATGTCAACGAGGGCCAGGAAGCGCGCGAAGCTGAAGCCTACATTGCCGCCTACGCCAAGGGCGGCAGCATCGCCGGCCAGTTCTCGACCCAGGACAAGGCGCTGGAAAAGGCGTTCGAACTTTGCCCCGAGGGCTGATCTGCCGCTACCCATTCAAATGTTGTTCGGAGTACGCCTATGTCGCGCTGGTTGCTTGGCCTTTCGGTGACGACCGTGGTGCTGTCGGTTGCATTCGGATCGGCGGCCGAAGCCGCCCGCCGCCACGCATCGGTCGATGTGCGCGGACCTGATACGCCCGAGATCCGCTCGTCAGCTGCCAATCCCGTGCCGCACTGCGTCACCCCCGATCGGCTGATGGCTTTCATGCGCAGCCAGAACGACCAGTTGGACGGCAAATTCCAAACCATCGCTACCGATTACAAGCGCCATGGCGACGCGTTGCGCATCCGCTGGGATTTCGCTTTTTACCAAATGCTACTGGAAACCAACTACCTGAAGTTCCGGCGCGGCGATGGCTCGCCCGGCGACGTCAAGCCCAAGCAGAACAACTTCGCCGGCATCGGTGCAACCGGCAACGGCGTACCCGGCGACAGCTATCCCGATGTGTCTACCGGCGTGCTGGCGCAGATGCAGCACCTCGTCGCCTACTCCGGTGAAATGGTTCCCAACCCCGTCGCGCCCCGCACGCGTGAAGTCCAGGACGGCGTCGTCGCTCAATCGCTGCGCCTGGGTCGCCCTGTGAAATTCGCCGATCTCACCAATCGCTGGGCCGCCGATCGAACTTATGCGCGGTCCATCATCATGGTGTCGGAACGCTTCATGACCGGCTTCTGCAACAGCCCCGAACCCGAACCCATCGTTTCCACGGCCCCGGAAACACCACGCGGCTCAGCCCTTGCCAGAAAGGCCGTCGACGCCGAAGCCAACGCCACGCGCGTGGCACTCGGCGCCACAGCCCTTGCAGGGGCTGCCGCAGCCGTTCCCAGCGGCGGCTCGTGTCAGGTCATGTCGGCGAGTTTCGGTGGCACCGTCACCCTGCTTATCCGTGCCGAAACCGCCAAGGGCGTCACCCTCACCGCACTCGATGTGGATGGCGGCAACGAAAATCAGCAGGCCGAAGCCTATATTTCCAGCCACGCGCCCGGCGGCAAAGTCACCGGCCGCTTCCACAATCGCACCGAAGCCGTCAACCACGCCTACGGCCTCTGCGACAGCGGCCGGCCGTAAACATCTCCCGTCCGTGGGCGATGGCGGCTTTCCTTCGTTTGAATTTTGAAGGTCCCAACTGCGGTTGCGTCGGAATCCGGCACGGCATCAAGCGGGTGACGCAGCATCGACGCTGTTGGATCGATCGATGTTGGGCAAAGTCTTGATCGCTGCTATCAGGTGCCTCAAGTCATCACGCCATCGGACGCCCCCATGCCCCTCGTCAAACTCGGCTCGCGCGGTTCGCCGCTCGCCCTCGTGCAAGCCCATCAGGTGCGCGACCGGCTGATCGCGTCCGGTATGGCTGCGGATGAAATCTCCATTACCGTCTTCAAGACGAGCGGCGACCGCATCCAGGATCGCCCGCTGTCCGAAGTCGGCGGCAAAGGGCTGTTCACCAAAGAACTCGAGGACGCCCTGCTTGCGGGCACCATCGACGCCGCCGTCCACTCGATGAAAGACATGTCCACCCGCCTGCCGGATGGCCTGCACATCACAGCCGTCCTCGAGCGCGAAGATGTGCGCGACGCGTTCATCAGCCTTTCCGCCCGCAACCTCGCCGACCTGCCGCCGAATGCCATCTTCGGCACCTCGTCGCTGCGGCGTCAGGCGCAATTGCTCCGGCTCCGCCCCGATCTCAAGATCGTAGCCTTCCGCGGCAACGTCCAAACCCGTTTGAAAAAGCTCGGCGATGGCGTGGCGATGGCTACTTTGCTGGCGGTCGCTGGATTGAAACGGCTCGACATGGCAGACCGCATTGCCCAAATCATCGACACGCACATCTTGCTGCCGGCCGCTGCCCAAGGTGCGATCGGCATCGAGATCCGCACCGGCGACGATCGCACTGCGCAGCGAATGGCTGCCCTCGACCATCAACCGACCCACTTAGCCATTGCAGCCGAGCGCGCCTTCCTTGACACCCTCGACGGCTCCTGCCGCACGCCCATCGCGGCGCTTGCCGAATTGCGCAACGGCCGGCTCCGTCTGCGCGGCGAAGTGATCAGCCCCGATGGTCGCCGACACGCGGCCGTGGCGCGCGATGCACTACCGCAGGAAGCCGCTCGCATGGGTGCCGATGCTGGCGCTGAAATCCTGACCCTCGCTGGCCCGGATCTCTTCGGAGCCCGCGCCTGATGCGCCTGCTGGTGACACGGCCGGAGCCTGATGCCCTCGCTCTCAAAGCTCGCCTCGAGCGCATGGGCCACGAGGCAAGCGTCGCCCCGCTGCTGACGGTCAGCTACGCAAATGCCGACCCCATCGACCTGACCGAAGTGCACGCTCTCATCGCGACCAGCCGCAACGGCCTCAAGGCGCTGAAAGCCCAAGGCATCCATCGCGCAGCCGTCCAGATGCCGATCTATGTCGTTGGCGACGCCACCGCCCGCGACGCCCAAGCGTTGGGATTTCAAACCATTATCGTCGGCGGCGGCACCGTTACGAGCCTCGTGCCCGAAATCGTCGCCACCGCCGACCCGCAATTCGACGTACTCATGCACCTGGCCGGCGACGATCTGGCGGGTCAACTCGCCACCGAACTCGAATTGCATGGCTTCCGCGTGATGCAGCCCGTCGTCTACCGCATGCTGCCCACGATGGCCTTCACACCCGACGTCGAAGAGCAATTGGAAACCGGCGAGATCGACGGCGTGCTGTTGATGTCGCCCCGCACCGCCGCCGTTTATGTCGATCTGATCGCCGGCCACGGGCTCGAAAAGTCGACCAAGCGCCTCAACCACTATTGCCTGTCTCGCTCGGTGGCCCAGCGGCTAGCTCCTTTGGCACCCGTGCGGATCGAACTGGCCCGAGCCCCGAACCTGAACGCACTTTTGGATTTGCTGGAATGAGCAGGGCAGCGCCCAATGCAAATTGCGCGCGGCCCTTTCCGGCCGTTAACCGATGTGCCGTAACAGATATGGCAAAGTTATCCCCGCCCCTGATTTCGGGTGTACATTGACGTCCTGCGTTTTTCGATTGACGGCCACGTTCGCCCTCGGATCGATCCCCTACTGCTTGAAGGTTCGCGCGCTATGAGCCAAGAAAAAGACGATAAATCAAAATCTTCCACCCAACCCTCCGGACCTGCGGCGGGATCTGGGCCGGTGGACGCCGCAAAGCGCCCCTACGCCACCCTCGACCTCAAGGCGACCGAGGTGGACGCCGGCAAGGCTTCGCCCGCCAAACCCGCGACCACGCCGGACCCCGCAGCCGCCAGCGCCGCAAAAGCCACTGATCCCGCTGCGGCAAAAGCTACCTCGACGGGGGCTGGCTCGGCTTGGACGACCAGCGCTAGCACGGCTACCAAACTGTCATCCCCGGCCGATTCCAAGCCCGCCGCCGGCGTGCCACCGAAGCCGTCCAATCCACCAAAGACTGCTCCGCCTGCCACCTCCGCCAGTCCTTCATCGGGCGTCAATGCCTGGCTGCCAAGCCTCGTCGCGGGTGCGGCCGGTGCCGTGCTGACCCTGCTCGGTCTTGGCTCGATGGGCCTGATCGGCGGCGACCAGAATGGCAGCGTCCTAGCCGACCGTATGGCGGCGCTCGAGAAGTCCGCGACCGCCCAACCCGTCACCAAGCAATTGTCAGCCGCCGAAACACGCTTGGCCGCCGTCGAAGCTGCAGCCCGCGATCTCGCGCAAGCCCAATCGACCTTCGCTGCCGACGCCAAGGCGCTCGATACCCGCCTCGCCGCGCAAACGCCAACCGCGACGGCCGCGGCCGACCGCATCCAGAAATTGGAACAGCAATTGGCCGATCTCTCGGCCGCCGCCAGCACTGATCCGCAGCGCGGCCGCATCCCAGCACTTGCCCAGATCACCACCAAGCTCGGGGATCTCGACACCCAGATCACCACCCGCGCCTCAAGCCTCAAGGCCGAACTCGGGCAGGAGCTTGAAAAGCGCCTCGCGGCGTCAGCCGAAACCGCCGAAAGCGCCCGCGTCCGCCTTGCCCAGCGCACCCAAAGCCTTGAACAGACACTTAAATCCGTCGCCGACGACACCGCCGCCCTGCGCACCACCGTCGACGGCCTCAAAACCGATCTCGACACTCGCCTCAAGGCCGCAGCCAAGCCCGCCGACGTCGCCGCCGCCGTCGAACCCGTGGCGACCAAGCTCGCCGGTCTGGAAAAAAATCTCGCCAGCGTCGTCCGATCCGAACAGGACCGCAACGCCACCGCCGGCAACATCTTGCTGTCGATCGAACTGGCCAGCCTCAAGCGTGCCGTCGATCGCGGCGGCAAATACGCGGCCGAACTCGCGGCCGTCAAAAAAGTCGGCGGCGACAAGCTCAATCTCGCCGTGCTCGAAACCGCTCAATCGACCGGCGTGCCCAGCTTAGCCACCCTCACCACCGAGTT
>JANXYD010000490.1 GCA_025350265.1 Hyphomicrobiaceae bacterium
CGCGGCCATGACCATCATTTGAGTCTGATCGAGCCGCTCACTGCTTCGGCGGGTTCAATTCCTTCCACGGATCTTTCACATCCGGGATGGTCTCGATTTCGGTGTTCTGCAGCTTACCGTTCTTCAACTCGGTGCGGCGAATATAGATGTTCTGGATGATGTCCCGTGTGACGGGATCGATCGAGATGGGGCCGCGCGGACTATCCGGGTTTTTCCAAGTCTTCAAAATGGCCATGGCCTCGTCGCCGGTGAACTTACCTTTGGTCTGCTTGATGACATCGAAAACCGCAGCCATGCCGTCCCAGCCGCCGACGGCGAAGAAGTCGGGGATGGATTTCTCTCCGTATTCCTTGGTCCAGGCAGCGAGGAAGGCGGTGTTCGATGGACGGTCTGCAGCGACCGAATAGGTACCGGCCGAGACGACGCCCACAGGTGCTTCGCCCATATTCGGCAACTCTTCGTCAGGCAACAGGTCGTGTGTCGAGACAACATTGATGCCAGCTTCGCGCAGGCCGAGATCCTTGATTGTCTTCATCATCGCGGTGGCCTGTGGCCCGCCCGGAACGAAGATAAACAACGCCGAGGGTTTGGCGTCCTTGATTTTCTGCAGGAACGGCGCAAAGTCCGGGCTGTTCGTGGGAACGCGTACGGCGCCGAGCATTTCGCCGCCGCCTTCGGTAAAGCCCTTGGTGAAGGCCGCTTCAGCGTCATGGCCGGGGATGAAGTCGCTGACGAGCGTGTAGCCCTTTTTCCAGCCTTGTTTGGCAGCCCAACGCCCCATCGGCAGCGAGGTCTGCCAAAGGGTGAAAGAGGTGCGGGCGATATAAGGTGAAATGCGCGGGATCGAGACTCCGCCGGCGTTCGTCAACACCATGGGAATCTTGGCTTCGGCCGTCAGCGGCGCAATTGCGGCGGCCACCGGTGAGCCCATGACCCCGAGCAGAATATTGACCTTGTCGCGGGTGATCAACTCCTGGGCGACGCGCTTGCCGGTTTCCGGATTCGTGCCATCGTCGCGCTTCAGAACTTCGATGGTGACGCCTGCCGGCAGATCCTGCATGTGGGTCTTGGCATAAAGATCCATGCCCTTCTGCATCAGATCCCCAGGCCCGGCCAGAAAGCCCGAGAAACTGTTGACGATGCCGATCTTGACCTGCTGGGCGCTGGCAGGCAGCGCTCCAAACAGGCAGACACCTGCGGTCAGCGTCGCCAACCGCGCCGTTGTTGTCCAACTCATGTGTCGTCCTCCCAGGATAACGCCAAATTGTTAGTGGTCTGATTGCCACCTAGTTCATATGAGTGCGAAGGCTTCGCGGCAACCTTTATCGGTACGTGCGGAAATGGCGCGGTGCAGCACGCTTCAAGCCGGCACCCATCTCAACTCTACGCTTCCACCGCTAGCTGCCCGCAAGGCGGTGCCACAGGTCGGCCGGCGTTGCGGGGACCTCGTTACCGCGCCAGGCCACGTGCTGGTCGGGGCGGATGATGATGAAGCGTGCCTCGTAGCGGGCATGCAGACGAGCGTCGAGGCCGCATAGGACGGTCAGAGGGATACGGTTCTGCGCGGCTGCCGCTTGCAGCGCTGCGACGTCGTCAACCGAGCCCTCTGTGATCAGCAGCGTGAAACCGCTGCCGAAATGGTCGTAGAGCGACGAACCGTCGGCCAGCCAGAGATGCGGCGCGAGGCAGCCCGGATGGGCTGATGGCACATACAGCATGAAGTGCTCTGCCGGTGGCGCCGTCCCATCGGGAACGATAATAGGCGAAGTTGCATATCGCTGGCCAAGCACGATTCCGAGGGTTTTGAATTCACGCTGCTTCGTAGCGGCAATGATCTCCGAGACCTCCCGCCGCGTCGCATCGCCCACAGCTCCTGGCCGCTCGATGCCGGGCTGCACCAGGTGATTGGTGACGGTTCCGAAGTTGGCCATCGCCTCGGCGATCGTACGTTCATGCACCGGCCGACGCTCAAGTTCGTACGACTGCAACAGGTGTTCGCCGCCCCAGCCTTGCAGGCAGCCGGCAAGTTTCCACCCGAGATCGACGGCATCGCCGATGCCCATATTCATACCAAAGCCACCGAACGGCGGATGCAGATGGCAACTGTCACCCGCGAGAAAAACGCGCCCTGCCGAATATTTATCGGCCATGAGCCGGCTCGCGACCCAAAGGTCGGTGCTGACGATTTCGACGTCGAGATCCCTTATCCCGGTTCCCCGTCGCACGAGATCGACCGCGTCGAGTGAGGCCGGATCGGTAGTTCCGGCAAGCTTCGTCGCCATGAACGACCACAAGCCCAACTCGTCCATCGGACCGAGCATGGACGGCACATCGTCGTTGACCATCCAGTACATGATCGCGCCCCCGTGGATTTGCCGCTCTGCCAGTGCGGGGGCGCGGAAGATGATGCTGAAACTTCTTGGCAGCGCACCGTCACCGACCATTTTCGCGCCGATCGCCTTTCGGACGCCGCTGCGTGGACCGTCGGCGCCGATGAGATACGCTGAGTTGACGGCCGTTTCGGTGCCACCACGAAGATCGCGCAATTGGGCTGTGACTCCGTCCTCTCGCTGCACAAAACCCGTGCATTCGGTTTGAAAACGGATTTCGACTCCCGGGAGTGTTTGCGCCTTCGCGCGCAGCACGTCCTCAAGCACATACTGGGGCACCCACTGCGCCTCTTCCGAGTAGAGGTTGTTACGTTCGCGCGTGCCGTTCATGGCATTTTCGAAGCGCGCGAGCGGATACCCATTCATCCGCGTCGCGAACACGACCGTCGACGGCCGGTCGGGCGATATGGGCGACGCACGACGCAATGCGTCCGCGATACCCCAGCGGCGCAGATGCTCGCGCGTGCGCACGTTGGTAGTCTTGGCGCGCGGACTGTAGCCGACGCGATCGTTGCGTTCGACGACAAGGCAGCGAATGCCGCGCAAGCCAAGTTCGACCGCGAGAGCTAGGCCAACCGGCCCCGCACCGACGACGACGACCTGAGGCGTTGCGTGATCCTGGTTCATACATGACATGATACGTCGACTACGAACTCTGCGGCAACGGGGTAGTGCTGCAAAACCTTGCCGCTGAAGCGAGTGGTTGGGAGGCAGCATCGCGGATACAAGCAAAGCCGTCATCCACGACGCCGTTTTCAATGCCAGCAGCGAGACCATGTTGCGCATCGCCGCCGACAATTCCGATCGGCCAGCGCGCTTCAAACTTGGCGATCTTTTCCTCGATCGATGTATGGAATTCGCCAGAAGCAAACTTCTTAATTTGCAGCGTCGTTGAAGGTTGCCCAACGTTTTGGCGCCGCATGTCTGCATTGCCGCAGATTAATTGCTTTTGTTTTAAACTTCTCTTTCGCCGTCAA
>JANXYD010000004.1 GCA_025350265.1 Hyphomicrobiaceae bacterium
CAGCGCATCGAACAGGCGGCGCACGTCCGCCACCGTCATGCCGGGCTCTGCGCCGTCGAGCAGCGGGTCCATTGGGTGCACACCGCCACCAAGCGCCATCGACATTTCCAGCGACAGTTCGACACCCATCTCGAGCAACGGCTGCACGCGGCTGAAATCATTGGCGGGGCGCGCCTCGATCCAGGTAGCATAAGCACGGTTGGAATGCTCGGCTAAGCGCGCAACGAGCGCCGCCGGAATTTTGATCGCGCGCTCGAAGTCGCGGCGGGTTACACGCAGCAGGCTCGCGTCATCGTCGTCGGCATCGCGCTTATCCAACACCGGCTCAAGTTGATCGAGCAGCCGGCCAAGCGCCGGTTCGACCATCTTTTCGTGTGCGATGCGATCGAGGGTCGCCCGTTGACGACCGCGAGCGACTGTGCCGCCTTTGGGCATGAATGTCGCCTGATCCCAATTCAACACCGCCGATGCCGCTTTTAGATCCGCGATTTCCCCCAGCTTCCGCTTGAGTTCGGCGAGACGCACAGCGACGAGCGGCGTGGTACCGCGCGGGTTTTTGCCGCCGTCCCGGCCAAGGTCGCTTTTTGTCGGGCTCTTGGACGACACCACCGCCGAAGATCTCGCGGTTGATGCGGGTTTGTCGCGGCGTTGCATGGGAGACCTCGCAATGCAAATAAACACACACCCATTCGATCTGTTTTGGATCAATCGCGCGGTACGCAGTGGCAATGATTGTTGCCCTAATATTTGCTGGTTCGGCAAGCGCTGAACTTCTCACCACGGGCACGGTCGGGTCAAGCTCGGCGCGCAGCGGCGGCGTCGGAGCGCACGATCGCGGGTGACGCGCGGCCTATTCGCGAGATGACTTGAGCGGAGGCGTATCCCACAACCGCACTGTGCCGTTGGTTTCGGCAGTGGCCAGACGCCGACCATCGGCGGCGAACGCCATTGCGTGTACGCCCGGCGTACGTTGCGGCGTCGATGCGATCAAGCGGCCGCGCTTGGCATCCCAAATCTTGAGGATGCCATCCGCCCCGATCGAGGCGAGTGCATCGCCGGAGGGAGCATAGCTCAGCGCCGTGACCGGTCCGCGGTGGGCTTGAAAACTCTTGATCAATCGGCTCGATGCCGTCGACCACACACGGATCTGGCCATCGGACGCGGCGGACGCCAGCGAACGTCCGTCATCGGGGCTGTCGAGCGCGGTGATGGCAGCGTTGTGTCCACGATAGCTGCGGATTTGCGAAAGCCCTTCGGAACTGGCCAGCCGGATGGATTTATCCGCCATCGCATAGGCGACCGCATCGCGCGCCGAGACACGCACTAGCGATGTCACCGCCGCACCGCTGGTCGTGCCGATCTGGATCGGTGTAGCCGGTGCTCGCCTGTTCCATACCGTCAGGCCGCCATCACTGCTGGCGGCGACAAGGTGATCGGTTTCAGGTGCGAACGCCACCGCCGTCAAAGCGCTGCCGTTGCGGCGAAAAGTTGCGATGCGCTCGCCTTTGTCCAAATCCCACATCACCAGGCTGCCGTCGGAATGGCCGGTCAGCGCGTAATTATCTTGCGCCGCAAGTGCAGTGGCGGCGCCTTCTGGCAAGGTGATTTTTTGCAGTGCCGCGCCACTCGTCGCATCCCACACCCTGAGCGTGGCGTCCGATCCGATCGTCACGATGCGGTGGCTCTCGCCTAAGAAATGCACGCCATTGATCAGACCGGTCGCCCCGATGAGTTGCTGACTGGCAGGCACCAGCGCAAGCCCCATGTCGTTGCGCGGCGAACCGACGTCGGCTGCACGCGGCACCAACGTAACCGATACTGGCATCGAACGCTGCGGTACTGCAACGTCCGGCGACTGCCCTTGCCAGTGCTCCTGATACACCGTGAAGAGGCTCGCGACTGCGACACCGGCGGCGGTCTTGAAGATCAACCCACGCCACGGACTGCGCAGAAAAAACCAGGTTTGGCGCTGCCGTTTGGGCTTGCGTCGCTCAATGGGCTGCAGCAACACGCCCGGCTTGGCCAGCAACCGCACTTCGGGCGTTGCGGCGGCCGTTTCAGCGCTGCGCTGACGCGCCGGCTCGGGCACCGCAACCGGCAGCGGTGCCCCGCGCTGCAGGACAGTGGGTGCGCCGCCGTAGCCGAGCCCGAAGCGTGGCGCCTGTTCGACGGCGGCGAGGGCTGCTTCGAGGCCGCTGGCAACACTTGGTGCAAGCGCTGGCGCTGGCGCTGGCGCGGGTGTCGGGGCGACGGCAAGTTTGGTCGCGGCCCTGGGCCGGCGCAGTCCATCGGGAAATTCGCGCGCGGGCGGCGTGGCGAGTTCGGCCACAGCCAAGGTTCCGCCAACGGGCACGACGACCGTTGCAGGCAGCGGCGCGTCGGCACGCTTGAGGCCCAGCACGTCGCCGATGCGCGCCCGCGCGGCCTTGGCGGCGACCGGCTTCGAATCAGGCGCACTCAACAACTGACGCCATTCCGCGATCGATTGCGGGCGCTCCGTGACCTCCAGCCGTAGCGCCTTATCGACGGCTGCGAGAAAGCCTGCACGATAGCTACCGATGGCCGCATCACGCGCGGCCACATATTCGTCATTGAGCATACGCGACGGCGCATCGGGCGGCCGCTTGCCACAAATCGCCTGATAGAGCGTGGCACCCAGCGCGTAGATATCGGTCCAGGGTCCCTGCTGGCGCGTGGTCGAGGCGTATTGCTCGTAAGGGCTGTAGCCGGGTTTAACCAGCGCGCTGATGGTATGCGAGGCCTGCGCGATCTCGCCCCGCGCAGAACCGAAATCAATCAGCACAGGGGTTTTGTCGCGGCGCACGATGATGTTGTCGGGCGCGATGTCGCGATGCAGGAAATCGCCTTTGTGAATGACCTCGAGCGCGTCGAGCAAAGGTCCGATCAGCGCATCCATCTCCACTTGCCGGGGCGCACGGCCGAGCCCGCGCAGCCACGCCTTGAAGCTGCCGCCTTCTTCGAACTGCAGCACCATGTAACCGGTGTTGTTGGCGCGAAAATAACGGAACACCCGCACGATATTGGGATGATCGAAGCGCGCCAGCGTCTGCGCTTCCTCGATGAAGCGATCGAGCCCCCATTTATAGTCGGCCGCGCACTCGCGCGAACGCGGGAACGCGGCAAGTTCGTTCTTACGAACAGCATAATCGGTCGGAAAATATTCCTTGATGGTGACCTGGCGGGCCAAGGCGAGTTCGTCGGCCAGATACGTGATGCCGAAGCCCCCAGCACCGAGAACGCGTTTGATGCGAAAGTCGCCAGCCAATTCCGTGCCGCTCGGCAGGGCGACCAAATTGCTCATCGACGGCCGTCCCCTGTTCCGCGCGTCCGTCCGCGCTACGGCGATCCGATAACTGCGATGATCGTCTGGTGTTCGCAGAACTCCGACGACCTCGCGATTCTCAAACTCTAGCGTGAAAGGAATGCAACAATATGGCGGAACAATGGGAGCCGGCTCGCCTGCTGGCGGCTCGGTCGCAGCCCCTTGTGCAGCGGTGCTTCTGATCGGGCCCGCACTCACCCCGATCGCCTCCGGTGCCTGCGGTATCCGGAAGCAATGAAATCGGAGCGTTTTGCTGCACGCCGTGGTGCGATGGCCACGGTGTTGCCGCAGTGTCGCGCGATTTTCGTGAAGTTCAGTGGGTTCAAGCGGCGGAAGGCTCAGTTCGATGGCAGGCAGGGATGATGACGGATCGCGCGACGGCGGACAGGGCAAAGGCCAGCACCGCTTCCTCGGTTCTTTGAAGGATGCTCTGAAGGCCGCCGGCAGGGGCGATGCAGCGCCCGACCCGGCGGCCTTGGTTGCGGCCCCTGAGCAGCCGCGAACGCCCTCACCGGCTCCCAAGGCAGAACTGCCGCCCATGCCGATCGTCGACAAAGCAAGCGTTCCCGACGCCGAGATGATCGCCGTGCCGCCGGCGAAACAGCCGCGCGACGACCAGCGGTCGCCGCCCGCCGCATCGGCGCGTGGCGCGGAGATCTTCCCCGAAGCCCTCACCCGCGCCATCCGTGGCAGCGATCCGCGCAAACCCATCGCCGGTCCGGCCCGCACGCAACTGGTGCGTGGCCGCGTGGAAATGGCGCGCGGTGAATTTCATCAGGATCCGGTGGTCGGCTGGCTGATCGTCGTCGGCGGCGCGGGCCTGGGTGCTTTCCGGCCGATCTTCGAAGGCAACAACACTGTTGGACGCGGCCGCAACCAACGAATCGCCATCGATTTCGGCGACGAGACCATCTCGAGTGAGGAGCAGGCTTATATCCGCTACGACTCCGCCGATCGCACGTTCCTGTTCGTGCCCAATCTCTCCAAGACGAATGTCGTGTCGATCAACAACCGCAAGCCGACCGCGGCCGTCGCACTGCAGGCCATGGACGTGATCACCATGGGCCGCACGCAACTGGCCTTCGTGCCGTTCTGCGGTGCCGATTTCGACTGGTCGGAATTGGCCGACGCGAAGGCTTGAGCCGGTGCGGCAGCGAACGCGGCGATGCGGCGGGTCGGGGTCGCAATCGCGTGCGTTGTCCTTTGCGATGACCGTGTTCGCCGAGAGCCGGCGCGGCCGACACGCAGAATTGGATGATGGTCGGCCCGACGTGAAACTCTGGAACTGAACGAGGTAAAGCCCAAAGTGTATTTCGAAATCGCAATTCGTGCCAGTCGCGGCGCCCGGCGTGCGCAGGAGGATACGGCCGTGTCATGGCCCCTCGCAGACGGCCGGGATGCTCCCTACATCGGCGCATCGATGCCGGCCGCGATGAGCGGTCGCATCGCTGCGGTGCTGTGCGATGGCATGGGCGGCCACATCGGCGGCGCGGTGGCCAGCCAAACCGCGTGCGAAGCTTTTCTGCCGCATCTGCTGGCGACGGCCAAGCCTGTCCGAGCTCGCCTGATTGCCGCCCTTGAGCACGCCAACGCGACGATATCGGAGCGAGTCGCCGAGACGCCGTCGTTGAGCGGCATGGGCTGTACGCTGGTGGCTGCGGAAGCCGATGCCAACGGGTTGGCGTGGGTCAGCGTCGGCGATAGCCTGCTGTTCCTATGGCGGCAGGGGGCGATCGTTCAGCTTAACGCCGATCACTCGCTGGCCCCCGAAATCGACAAGCTCGCGGAAAGCGGCAAGATATCATGGGCAGCGGCGCAGGCTGATCCGCGCCGCCACTATCTGCGTTCGGCACTGACCGGCGACGAGATCGAAATGATCGACCTCAGCGATCAGACGGCACCGTTGCTCGCGGGCGACGTGGTGATGCTGGCGAGCGACGGCATCCACACGCTCGAAAGCAGCGTGATCGCCGACGTCATCAGCGACTGCGCGCATGTGAGCGCCGCGACCATCGCCGAACGGCTGATCAGCACCATCAACGCGATCGAACGCGCGCATCAGGACAACACGACGATCGCTGCAATTCGCGTGCTCGCCTCGGTACCGGTCCAGACCGGACGCACGCATGTGTGAACGGTGCGCGGGCGGCATGGTCTTTTTCGGCCTCGCCGAACCGCAACAAGCGATGGTGCCGGCCTACAAGGCGGCGCTGCAGACGGGGTGGCAACCGCTCGCGGGGGTGCCTGCGACCGAAACCCTGGCGGCACTGGCTGAAAACACCGCACAATTTCTTGCCGCGCGCGCCGACCGGGTCGAAAAAATCACTGCGGCCGGCGGTGAAACCGTGCGATATGCGAAACTTGTCCGCTGGCTATGGGACGGTGATTTCTGCGGCGAAGTCGAACTGTCGTACGGCATGTCAGGAGCGCTAGCCGCGCTCGCGTGCAGTATCGTGGCCGGCAAACGCGACCATGGCTACGAGGACCGCGCCTTGCGGCAACTGACCGATGAAGCACTCAGCTTCGGCATTCCCGTGGCACCGCACGAAGGACGGCGAGAGCGGCCTGCGTGAGAGGCGTTGTTGACAGCCTCCCGTCACTCCGCAAAATGACGCGACGCGCCACTGAAAACGTGTGCAGGGAACCATCGCCAATGACCACCACCAGCCTGGACAGCATCCGCGTGCGCCCCTTGCAGGCGCAAGACAAAATGGCGTGGCTGGCTCTCTTCAAGGGTTACATCACGTTCTACAAGGGCAGCATCGCCGACGACGTGATCGACGAAACGTTTGCGCGTCTGTTGTCCGGCGCTGAAGGCGTCCATAGCGGCCTCGTCGCCGTCGATGGCAACGATACGCCGGTGGGCATCGCGCACATACTGATGCATCGCTCGACGTGGTCGAAGACCTGGTATTGCTATCTGGAAGACCTTTTCGTCAGCCCCGACATCCGGGCAAAGGGTGTCGGCCGCAAGCTGATCGAAGCCGTCTATCAAGAAGCGGATCGGCGGGGCGTCACCCGCACCTACTGGACGACGCAGGAATTCAACTATCGTGCGCGCGGCCTCTACGATCAGCTCGCCACCAAATCGCCGTTCATTCAATATCGGCGCTGAACCGCCGCCCCCATCGGCCTTGCGACGCGCGTGTAATCACGGCGCGACTCATGCTACTGACCATCGTCAGCAGTGCGCGTTCCATCGTTACCCACAGGACACGCGTCGATGACGTTGCCACATGACCGCATTTTGCAAAGCGGATATCGGCTGTCGATTGCCGCAGCGGCGCTGCTAAGCACTGTCATTGCGTCGCAACCGGCGTCCGCCGTGACGCCGGAGTTGAAGTGCGAAATTGGCACGCAAGCCGTCGCGGTTATCCTTTCTGACCGTTACGCGGCTAAACTACAATCCCGTCATCCCGATCAAGTGACGCGCCTCTATGCCGTGGACGCGGCGATGCAGGGTTTTGCCTCCGACGTCACACGATCGGACTACGACACGGTGCGCGCCTACTACCTCTATTTCCTGCAGTTCGAACCAAGCATGGTCGTCGGGGAGCGGCAGGTTGACGGCGGGTGCAATTACCTGATCGATGCCGGCACCTATACGTGGTCGCTGAAAGCCAAGGGCTCGCGCGAACCGGAAACGGTCGCGACGCGCTATCGCATGATCTACGAATACATCGACGCCGATTGGCGCATCGTCGAGCATGTGGAGGAGATCGCCTCGACGCACGCGGACCTTGCCGACTTCGAAGTGCCCGCACCGCAGCGACCGCGCTTAGCGGCCAAGGTTCCGGCCGTCGCGGGTTTCGTCAAGCGCATGGATACGACAACGTCCGACGAGCCAAGGCACGATGCCAGCAAGGAGCCGGCCAAGTCGCACAGCGGCAAACCGCAACAGCTGCTCGTCAAACCAACGTCCGCCCCGGTGATGATCTGGCCCGGAGATACAGCGGCACGTTAAAATGGTCGCTGCACAGCGGCTCACACGGGTTTCTTGCGGTCGGGGTAGCTTTTCGCCATGCCGTCGCGCACATCGTTCTGGATGCCGTACTGTGGGAACGGATAGCGCAGCCCATTCCTGGCCAGCGCCTCCATGCCTGTTATAGCCTTGGCGATGAAGTCGGGTGGTAGCGCCATCAACATCTCGTCGTCGAGCACGCCACCGTAGCGCCGCTCGGCAAAGCACGGAATCGACAGCGACGGCTGCCGCGTTGTTAGCGCACGACCCCAGCTATCGGCGCATGCCGTCTCTCCGACCACACTCCAATCGAAGCGTTTGTAGCCGACATATTGTAGGCCATTGATGAAATAAATCATCGCGCCGGGCGTCGCATAAAACAGCGCGATGTCGGGATCGGCGAGGCGTCCCGTAGAAAGCGGCCCAACCGCCAGCGCTTCGTACTTTCCGTCAGGCACACACGCCAGCGCAGCCTGCCGTGCACCCGCATCTTCGAGCGTGCCATGCCAGACGCCGACCGTGTGCTTGCCCGAGCGCCACGCCTCGGTCTTGGCATGGCCAAGACCGACCACCGCGCGGCATTGGTCGCCGACTAGGTTTTCTGCGGTGATGCCTACCGTCCAACCGAGACGGGCTGCTTGTGCCACGATCTGGTCGAGCGTGTGAACCGACGCCGGCCGCCGTATCTTCGGGATCGCTTCCATCTCGGCAGCACGGGTGAAAAGCTTCATGCCGAACGGTTGCGAGCGGAGCTTCAACAGCCGCTCGAGATCTGCCGCCAGCCTCGGCAACGACACGGTCGCTTCTGAAGTTGCTGCTTTTTCAGTCATTGCCTGCCCCTGTCGTCAAACCACCGTCGTCGCTATCAGGCGATATTTTCATGGACGAGGCAAGCGTCTGCGGTCGCCTGCAGTTCACTCGTGATGTGCCCGGCGTTGCCCATGGCGAGCTGCCCGCGTCCTGGATTTCCACAACCGAGGTGGGGCAGATAATCCGAGCCGCGCGTCACCGAAAATCAGCTCGCTGCCTGGCTTTTGGGGGCGAAGCCGCGCATAAATTCGATCTCCCGCTGAATTTCGTCGAGTACGCGTTTGGTGGCGTTCTCGCCGCGCGTGATCATCTCATCGGCGCGGTGAAAATCGAACAGGCTGAGATCGCCGACGCGAGGTGCGATCACCGCGTCCGGCGGATCGCCAGCCATGCGTGAGCGCGCGATGCGGTCCTGCACGATATTGAACGCCTCCGTCATCACGGTCGAGATCCCCGGCCCGCTGTCCGAGGGGCCGAAAAACTGCCGTTGCAGCATCTTTTTAAGCGCGCGGCCGTTGCGCGTCAAAAGGCTGCTGGCGTCCTCCGTCACGGCGACGTCGACAGCGGCAGCGACCGCCTGAAGGGGGTCGTCGCGATGATCGGACATGATCGGCGCCATCGATCCGCGGCCGCTGAGATCGGCGTTGATATTGACGGCGATCACGTAGCGGGCACCGAGCGCGCGGCAGACCGAAACCGGGATTGGATTGACGAGCGCACCATCGAACAACCAGCGGCCATTGATTTCAACGGGCTTGAAAATACCGGGCAACGCATATGACGCCCGCATCGCATCGACCAGCTTGCCGCGCGATAGCCAGACCTCGTGACCGGTGCCAATTTCGGTCGCGACGGCAACGAACTTGCGGCCCAATTTCTCAATGTGCAAATCGCGCAGCTTGACGTCCAGGCGGTCGTTCAAGCGTTGCCCGGAAATGATGCCGGAGCCGGCGAAATTGAAATCGAGATACCCCAGCACCTTGCGGCGCGTGAGCGAGCGAGCGAAATCCTCCAATTCGTTGAGTTCGTTGGCGACGTAGCAGCCACCCACAACCGAGCCGATCGAGGTGCCGACGACGATGTCGGGAACGATGCCCGCGGCTTCCAAGGTGCGCAGAACGCCGATATGCGCCCACCCGCGCGCCACGCCCCCACCCAACGCCAGACCGATTTTCAATCCACCCATCTAAAGCGGTCCCGCGTTCACTGCAGCAGTTAATCCAACCAAAACCATATCCCTGCACATCCGGCCGAGCGACTGAATATAAGCCACTGAATATAGGCCAGTATGCAACCTCTGCGCCACGCTGCACAAGCCGCACCCTGACATGTTGTCACGGCGCGATTAATACAAGGCTAGCATTTCCGTAAATCTGAGTGATTTCGGCCCGAAAGCCGGTCACGACGGTTGATTTTTCAGCACGGCGACCCCGCCGTCTGGAGCGGCCTCTAGGATGCGGTAAAAGCAACTCACCGCTCCAGTGTGGCACGCAACCCCATCACCACCGACGACCACCTTCAGAACCAGGGCGTCCTGATCGCAGTCGGTGCGGATTTCGACGACGTTGAGGACATTGCCGCTGTCCTCGCCCTTGAGCCAGAGCTTGCCGCGTGATCGTGACCAGAAGTAGGCCCGCTTCTGCTCGAGCGTCAGCGCCAGGGCGGTCGCATTCATCCACGCAAACATCAGCACGCGACCGGAACCGGCGTCGACGACGATCGCAGCGATCAACCCATCGGGGTCGAACTTGGGTTGAAAAGTAGTGCCCTGCTCGATCTCGGCGGGTGTACCACGAGATGCGAAGGCTGATTTGGCGGATGTCATGCGGTGCTTCCTGGTCTGCATCACGTCGCCCATCATCCCGTCGACCTTAAAGGGCGGAGCGATGCTTCGGCCAAGTTTTCGGCTAAAACCTTCAGATGGTTTGCTGCGCGGATTGAAATATGCCGCCGCGCATCTGACATGTAGCCTTGCCGGTGATGCCACTCAAAGATCATGATAATCGATTGCCGCCGGACAAATCAAACGACGTTTGATGTAAAGTCGTGGACAGCGCATCTGGCACAATGGAAACCAAGGACGTCGCACGTGGCCGATCTCGACGACATCTACAGCACGCGCATTCTGGAGCTGGCGGGCAACATTTCCCACATCGGCCGCTTGCCCGCCCCCGACGCCACTGCGACCGCGCATTCGAAACTGTGCGGATCGACCGTGACGATCGACCTCACTGTCGCCGGCGGCAAGGTAACTGAATTTGGGCAGGTGGTGAAAGCGTGTCTGCTCGGGCAATCCGCCTGCGCGGTGCTTGGCCGTGAAATTGTCGGCTCGGAGCCGGCCGAACTGCGCCGCGTCGGCGCTGACATGAAAGCGATGCTGAAGGCCGGTGGACCGCCGCCGCAGGGCCGCTGGGCCGACCTCAGCGTGTTGGAACCGGTGCGCGACTTCAAGGGACGGCACGCCTCGGTGCTGCTGGTGTTCGATGCCGTCGCCAAGGCGCTCGACGAGATCGAACAGCGGACGCCGTCGCACCCTGCGGCGTTGCCGGCATGAGATCGGTTGCTTCAGGATTGAGCCGCCGCATCGTCCAGCTGCCAATCCACATCTATCGCTGGACCTTGAAGCCTCTCGTGGGGGCCGAGTGCCGTCACTTGCCGACGTGCTCGGAGTACGGCTTGGCCTGCATTGAACTGAATGGCGGTTGGCGTGGATTTTGGCTGACGCTGGCGCGCGTCGTGCGATGCCGGCCCGGCGGATCGTCGGGTTACGATCCCGCACCCGACATCCGCCACGTCAGCCATCCCCTGGCCCCCTGGCGTTACGGCCGCTGGCGCTGAGCCCTGAGTTGGTTCAGCTTTTGAGATAAATTGCCGCCATCGCTTGGCCGATTTTCCCGAATGCAGTTTTCAGATCGGAGGCGGAGGGTGCATCGAAAAACTGCGCGGCGGAAGACGCACACGCCGTCAACCGATCTTTCGCCGCTTGATCGGTGACGTTGAAGGCCACGGTATACACCGTGATTTTTGCGGCCTTGATGGCGGTGCACGTCTCCGCCATCAAGGTATTGGCTTGAGTTGCGTCGTAACCTTCATGGTCGGGATAATTTGGCGAGCGTGTGTTGGCGCCGTCGGTCATCAGGACCATCACTTTGCGCGCGGCCGTCGACGACGTGGCGTCCGCGTAGGGCGCTTCAGGCGACAACGTCCGCCATCCCCACAACAGACCGGCCGGAATAAACGTCTCGCCGCCTGCACTCAGTCCGGCAATGGCGTTGTCGACGGCCGAACGATCATTGGTCAGCCGCAACACTTCTGCCCCGCACCACACATCCATCACCCCCGGCACCGGTTGGCCACTGGTAACGGCTGCTGAATCGTCGAGCGGATACGTGCGCGACCCCGCGCAGCCGTTCCACGTGCTCGTGACGGTCTGCGGACCGCAGGTCGTCACGGGCGTGCCGTACGTGTTGGTGCACTGCTGGTATTGATAGGTAAAAGGCACACCGTCGTTGTAGCCGGTCGCCGTCTGGGTCGAGCAATTGGTTTGGCTGATCAGCGGCGCGTTGGCGTAGCAGACGTTCGCGGTCGTGGAGGTATCGTTCGGCACGCTCATCCAAGATGCGTGCCGGTTGGACTGGCCGACGTTGACATATTGGGCAAACGGCACGACCGAGACCTTGACCTTCTGATCCGCACCGGGTGCGGCATAAATCGTATCGAGTAACGTGGTCGACGCCGACTGCAGGTCCTGCAACGGGCCGCCCGACATCGAGCCGGTCGTGTCGAGAACGAGCGCCAGTTCGGCTGAGCCCTGACCGTAGACGATCGATGCCTTGACCCCCACGGCAACCGTCTTGAAGCCCATGACGCGCATGAACGTCATGGGCAGCAGGGTGCTGGCAACGCCGCTCAGTTCGTTGTTGCCCATGTCGGCGACGGTAATGGAGGCGGTACTCTGCCGCGTCTTGGACGCCCAGTTGGTGTTGAAATGCGCGGTCGCGGCATCCTGGATATCCGTACCCGTCTTGGCGGACATGGCGGCAGCGACGAGCGCGCCGTCGGCGAGCGATTGCAGTTCCTGGCGGGTCGAGACAAGGCGAACGTAATCGACAGCGAGACCAACGATGCCCAACACGGCGAATACGGAGATGGCGAAGATGATGGCGACGCTGCCGCGCCGGTTCGATCCGAATTGCGTGACAAAATGGGCAACCGAAGATTGTTTCACCTGTATCTTGCCCCGTTTGCGCCTTGCTGGAGATGGCTGAAAAGCAGCTCCAACAGCATCCGACGTCGACCGAAACAGTCGACGTAGCGATCGCCGATCGCGCACCTCTGTCTCGCATTCAAGCGTTTATATTTTCACACCAGGGATCCATAACGCGATGTTAATAAGCGCATCGCCAAAGGTTGTTACAAAACCGAATAAAAAACCCGACCTTTTGAAGGGTCGGGTAAGGCCCGATGCAAGGTGCTGGGGGATCGAGGCACCGGGAGGTCAAAGCTTAAGGCCGTCGCTCCGCACACGGCAATAAACTTGTCTGCAAAACGCGATATTTGATGTGGATAACCTCTGTATTTCGCGCTTTGGTTGCGCTCGTAAACTTCAATACTGCGACCCTCGTTCAAGCAGTCGCCGCAACGGTGAAATCCTGCTCTATGTATTACTTTGGAGAGCGAGTTACCCCGGTGTTTTGAAATTCGGTTCGAAATTTAGAAAGGGCAAGCGATGCACGACACGATCGGCATGACCGCTCACTTGGCCAGGCAGGCCGCGCGAGCCGGCTGGTACTACGGCATCAGTCGCCTGCTCGCACGGCAAACACAGTCAGCCCGCACCTCAGCTGCTGCCGCCGATTTCAAGCCTCAGCGCCCGGTGCCGAAGTTTCAAGATTTATTGACTGATCTCGGCAAACTCATCCTCGAAGATGCCAAGGCGGTTCGCGACGGCCGCTATCCGTCGATGCCCGAGGCGGGTGACGACTTCGGTCGCCACGTGTCGCGCGTACGCGGGATGATCGCGGATGTACCGGTTGCCATGGCCCGCAAGAATTCCAAGGACACCGGCAGCGTCAGAACCGCCCATCCGACTGATTTAGCCGGGCTGCCCGACTACTACACCCAGGATTTCCACTTCCAGACGGGCGGCTATCTGTCTGCCGACTCGGCACGCCTCTACGATGTACAGGTCGAAACCCTTTTCATGGGGGCGGGTGGGCCGATGCGTCGGCGCGCGTTGTCAGCCATCGTCGACGCGGTGCGAGGGCGCGATCAGCGGCGGTTGCAGATGCTGGATGTGGCGTGCGGCACCGGGCGGTTTTTACGGCAGGTCCGGCTGACGTTCCCGCGCCTGGGTCTGACCGGCATGGACCTGTCGACCGCCTACCTCGCCGAAGCGCAGGCCGGCTTTCGCGATTTGACCGGGGCCGCATGGCTCGAAGCCAACGCGGAGCGCATTCCGCTCGGCGACGCCAGCCAGGACATCGTCACCTGCATCTTCCTGTTTCACGAGCTGCCGCCCGAGGTGCGCCGACAGGTCGCCAAGGAACTGGCGCGCGTGCTCAAGCCAGGAGGTCGGCTGGTGTTCATGGACAGCTTGCAAATCGGCGACAAGCTAGGCTGGGACGGCCTGCTGGAGGCGTTCCCGGTCCGCTTCCACGAACCCTATTTCCGCAGCTATGCGATCGACGATCTCGACAGCGTGTTCCGGCAGGCGGGACTGGTGCCGATCGAGACGACGACGCCGTTCCTGGCCAAACTGATGGTCTGTCGCAAAGTGTGATTCTTGCATCTGACGGGCCGGAAACGGCTTCTGCTTCTTTGACTTTGCCGCCGGAATCTCTCGATGCTGCTCGCTACGATCGGGTTCGGCGGGGTTTGGCGATGCAAGCGACATTCGAACTGGAAACCAACGAACTGCAGCTCGCGGGCGGACCGATCGCAGGTGTCGACGAGGCCGGGCGCGGTCCCTGGGCCGGACCGGTGGTGGCCGCCGCCGTGATCCTCGATCCGCTGAATATTCCCGACGGCATTGCTGATTCCAAAGCCCTAGACGCGGAAACGCGGTTCTTCCTGTTTCCTCGCATTCTAGCCACGGCCCAAATCGGCATCGGCATTGCACACGTGGACCGCATCGATCGCGACAATATTCTGCAGGCAACCCTGTGGGCCATGGCCGAGGCGGTGCGGCAGTTGCCCGCCACGCCGCGCCTAGTCCTGATAGACGGTAACAAAGCGCCGCAACTGACCTGCCGGACGCGAACGATCGTGAAAGGCGACGCGTTGTGCCTGTCGATCGCCGCCGCTTCCATCATCGCCAAGGTCACGCGGGACCGGCTGATGATCGAGACAGCGCTTGCGTTCCCGGGCTACGGATTCGAACGACACAAGGGCTATGGCACCCCCGAGCATCAGTTGGCGATCAAGCGGCTGGGCGTGACGAGCCTCCATCGTCGGTCGTTCAAGCCCGTGCAATTGGCCTTGGGGCTGGGATCGCCTCTCGCGGCGACATAATATCAACCGACACTGTGAGTGAACGAAGTGTTGGGTTACGCGCGTTGAACGTCGGAGCAGGCGGCGTGTTCGGAGCCCGCGCTGACCCAACGGCCTTGCCCGGAAAGACGACGAGAGGCCGGCGACCGCCTACCAACTACCAACTTCCAACTACTCCCCCCACAAACACATCTATCGGCCCCGATCTCTCCGATCGTGCCGTTGATGAAACTGGGGAGCAGAGCGCGGCTTGGCCGTGGTTTCTGCGAGACCCGTCTCGCCGACGGGCCGGTAGTCTATGTGCGGCTTCCGCCGCGCTCTGCTTGATTGCGTTTGTTTTCTCGACGTTGCCTGTCCCTGCTTTGCAACAGCACCGCTCTTTCAGCGGCGGGACAATATCGAGGCCCACTGGCCTGCCGTCCGTCCGACGCAGGCTCGATGTTAGCATTTCGCAATCCCCTCATCGC
>JANXYD010000206.1 GCA_025350265.1 Hyphomicrobiaceae bacterium
GCGAGTTTTGCAGGAACTTCGCGCTCAAAAAGCACAAATTTAATTGAACCTTCAAATCTTGGCTTGCACGTCGCGTCCGAATAGGGCGCGCCCGTGATGAGCTTGTCCGCTCCCGATGAAAGGCCCGACACGTGCGACCACCCGGCCCCTTCGGCAGCTCAGGGTCAAGTGGGTGCCTCAGGCTCGCGCGGCGGCACCGGACGGTCCACACCCGAAACCTACCGGTTGGTGAACAAAGCGTGGCCGTCGGACGTTCCTCCTCCAAAACCGACCGGTCGGCGCCGATGCTGCTCCGTTGCGCATCGGCCAGAGAACGAAAGTGCTCCGCGCCGCCTGCGGTGATTTGGCAGTGGGGGGGACGGGGCGGGAGACTGTGGTGTGAAGTCACCCATACCTCGGGTAACGAGGTTCCAATGAGGACACGCCGATGCGCGATCTGACCCGCCCCAAGCTGAAGGATAAGGCGCTTAATGGCCCTGACTGCCCTCTCCGAGGCCGGCCTGCCAACGACAACAGTGTCACCAACGATCAGCCTAAACCAAGAGATGTTGGATTATATCAGATGGTTACCGGCCGACATGCTCGTCAGAAAATGTCAACAAACGCATTTCAAGTCTCGGTCAAATCCAGCCCCCGCAACCATCACTAATTGCTCGGAGACCGGACCGAGAACGTCGCCGTCCTTCTTCCCGGCGGACAAGCGCAGGATTGCGGCGATCTGGCCGTAAAGGTCGATTGTCAGCTTGCCGTCAACGGGTGTGACCACCACTTTTTCAATCAATGAGCGGATGGCCTCGAATGCCTCCAAGTCGCCTTCGGGAGCGGCGATAGCCGTATGGAGGGCAGTTACGCGCTTGCGATATGCTTCAGCCATGTTCGGATTGAACAGCACCTTCTGCTCCGGCGCCGCTGCCAGCTTGGCATTCAATACGTCCTCGCGCTGCTCCAGCGCTGCCAATTCGTCCTTAAGTGTCCTTGCCGAAACACCGTCTGCGATGGCGTCCACGATTTGGCGCAACCGCCGTTTGATTTTTCCAAGCTCTGCCTCGGCCGCCGCGCGATCAGCGCTGGCGCCCTGGCGCGCCGCGTTCACCTCACGGATAAACTCGTCACAGAACTCCTTGAACAGAACCGGCGTCATTAGTTGTGTCTTGAGTGCATTCAGGATCGTCGCCTCCACGGCCTCACGCCCTATGGCGCGATGGTTCGTGCAGAGCCCTTTGTTGCGAGCAGTGGCGCAGCCCATGTGCGCCTGGCTGATCATGGCATAACCACCACCGCAGCAGCCACACCGGGTGAGACCGGAAAGAAGGTAGCGCGGTCGCCGACGATCCCATGGCTTCTTTGCGATGCCGGATACTGTAAACGATACCTGTTGCTGTCGGGCCTTGGCGCGAGCCCATAACTCATCAGTGACGATACGTAGTTCGGGTACGTCCTTCTCGATGACTTCGCGGTCGTCATTTAAGCGGGACCGGCGCTTCCCGGTTTCCGGGTCCTTCATGTATTTGAGCTTATTCCATACCATCTTGCCGACATAGAGGCGGTTGTTGATGATGCCGACCCCGCGCTCGGCATTGCCATTGATGGTCGACGGCCCCCAGCCATTTTTCCGCGGACTCAAAACCGCTTCCACATTCAGAGCCAGTGCAATTTTGCGCGGCGGCGTGCCAGACGCATACATCTCAAAGATTCGGCGTACTATCGCAGCTTCCGCGTCGTTGACACGCCGGCCACCGACCTCGAACGTGCCGTCCGGTCTGGGAGTTCGAACGACATGGTACCCGAACGTCAGACCACCGCCGGATTTCCCTGCCTCAATACGTCCACGCAAGCCGCGGTGAGTTTTCTCACTCAGCTGTTTCAAAAACAGCGAACTCATGACACCACCAAGCCCGAAGTGCATCTCGGACGCCCAGCCTTCGCTGAGGGAGAAGACCTTGACGCCTGCGAACACGACGATCTTGTAGAATTGCGCCAAATGCTCGGGGTCGCGCGCAATTCGGTCAATTGATTCAATGATGACGGCGTCACATTCACCATTGCGAATAGCCGTTAAAAGCCGCTGATATCCTGGCCGGAACTTGTCTGTGCCGCTCTTGGCGCGGTCCTCGTGCATCCCAACGAGCTTCCACCCCTCGCGCTCACAGCGCTCACGACACAAGCGCTGTTGATCGTCGACAGAGAGCGGATTTTGCAGGTCGGTGCTCATTCGCGCATAGCTGTGAAAGGGCATGGTACCTCCAGTTCGCTTTTCATCGTCGGCTTGACGGCGGCTTCGATCCTTGCGACGCTCGCGAAAAAACCGTGTTTGCGTGGTTATAGTGAGCCCATCCGCCATGCTCAAAACATGGCGGATGGATACGAATAACTCAAGCACGGCGGCTCCGAGCGCCGGCCTTCTTCTTGTTCGTGGCACGTGTTTTTCGGCGCCGACCTTTTGCGACGAGATCGCGAACGCCGGATTGATATGTCTTGAAGGCGCGCCGCCGCTGCCCGTGGATGTAATATTTGTCGGTCGTGCTCACCCTGGCATGGTGCAGCACGCCAGCAGCCATGCGCGTGCGTTCTGGTGTTGTCTCGGAAATAAATGTCGCGGCGGTGTGTCGAAACAGATGAAAGTTGAAATGCTGCCGAGTACGCTTGAGAATTGCCGATTTCACGGCGATGCCGAGCGCATTTCGATGTGACGCGCCGCCCTTTCGGCCGGGCCAAAGGTACCCCTCATCCCGGGCATCCGGATCGAGCAATAGCGAGCGATAGACATCCACGTACCGACGCAAGACGTCCAGAACCTCCGGCGGCAGATGAAATTCAAGCCGCTTCTTTCGCTTGGTCTCCCAAGGATGGAAGATGACCTGTCCGGTCTCAAGGTTCAAGTGCACGCCGATGCGCATCATGAGCCAATTGCGCAGGCGCAGCGGACAATAAGTCGCTGCCGTGATTACGGCGCCGTTGCGGAATGCAAGACCGATGCGCTTGGTCCTTTCGGGACAGGCGTCGGCGTCCGCCATGATGGCTTTACCGATGGCGATCAGCTCAATCGGGTTGCGTACGTTTTTTGCCGATTTGCGAACCGGCTGAACCTCGCTGCCGAAGCGCTCGATAGCCATATTCATGTCGTGCAAATCAACACTGGGCACCATCAGTCTGACGGCCGCCGCCACCTGCTTGAGGTAGCCGAGTACGCTATAGGGCGCAATGGTCTCGCTGAGATGCAGTGTAAATGCCCGCAGATTGTCGAGCGCCGGAGCGGGATAGCTATCGGTCCGGCCCTCCTTGCACAGAAACTCCCGGTAGCGACCGAAGGCCATCTCATCGTTGGCGACCGTTCGCTTTGAAAGTTTAGTCGCAGGACCGCCAACCTTGAACGCGTCTCCGGGTTCAATTGCCACCTTCCAGGCGGCGCACCACGGTTCTGGCCAGTTGTCGTGGGTCCAAAGGCGGCAACGATTGTTGCGTTTCATGGTCATACTCCGTGATGAGTTGAAAGTTGGTTGGATGAAGGGGTAGGCACGCCTCGCGGCCGGGTGGATCTCTTTTCGACGGGTGCGCCTCGTTGGCGTCGAACTCCATAGAGGCAGGTGGGTGTTTTGCAGCGGGGGGCAATCCTATCGCCAGCCTTCCACTAGCCAGGACGCTTACGCGTCGCTCGCCTAAGCGCGTGCCTGAGCACGGCGGGGCTCGCGGCGCCGCCGGACGACGACGGCCATAAATACATTTTGTCTCGCACACCCGCCTGTAGAAGCAACGGGCGATAGTGCTGCACATAGCGGCAGAGGATCGCGAGAAGGTCAGGCGGCAACCGGAACGTCACAGACCGACCATTCTTTATTTCCGACGCAGGAATGAAAACGTCGCCGTTTTTCAGGTTCAAGTTTTCGTCTAATTTCAGTGCGCACCATTGGTGGAGGCGAATCGAACCGACTGCCGCGGCGACAAGCAGCGAGCCGACACAATGCCGACGGGCCGCGGCGACCGTCGGCGGAGCGGCATTTTCCGCGTCCGCTATCAACCCTTTGCCGATAATATAGGCGTCTATCGTCCGGCGCAGACGATGTGTGCTCAACGGCATCTTCATCGTGCGGTGAGGACCACACTGCCGACCGGTTATGCGCCGAATGAGCACTTGTGCATCCCCAATATCAGCATCAGGACACATGAACCGCATTGCCGTCAGCACCATGGCCGCGCGTGCCACCGCGTTGGGCGTGGCAAGGGTTTGCCTTTGATAGCCGCCGAACGCCCGTAGATTGTCGGGTGATATCGACAATCCGACGTCGTGCAAATCATGGCGCGCGAGATATACCTGATAGTGGCCAAACGCCATTTCAAGTCTGAGGCACGTCTCCGGCCTCGGGCGTGGCCTACCTGCACTGTCGATGCCCTCGACACGATCTTTAACGGCCTGAATCCAGGCCGAACGCCATGGCTCCGGCCAGTACTGGTGTGGCCAGGCTTGAATAGAATTACCGCGATCCATTTTTAAACTCCGATTGGTTGTACGCAATGTCGGACAGTGATGCCGACTTCTGGCTGGAAGTGCCGTTCTGAACCTCCCTGACAAGTTGATGGAAAGCCGTCATCGACAGTTCGACGTCAAAATAGCTGTAGTTGGTCACTGCTGTTTGCAGCGACCGATGTGTCAGCACACGGCTGATCATGATGTAGGCACCCGGGAACTTTTTAAGAATCACCAAGTGAACGAGGTGCCGAAAGAGATGAGGATTGACCTCGAACGGCAGCCGATCGCGGATGAGTCGGCTGATCTGCGTCGACATCACGCCCGGCAGTTTCGAGCGGCCGGCATGTGCGCCTGGGAACAAAAATGTCGTGTCGCCGGTGACCAGAAGGTGGCGATAGTCATCAAGATAAAGCTTGAGCAACCGATCGACTTCCTTCGGCAAGGGGATGGTTTGCGGTTCGCCGTTCTTGAGCATGTCCCCCTCAAGAATGAGGCTTAGATCACCGCGACGGTTCGGACGCGACCAAACAAGATGGTGATCTTGCAGACGGCAGATCGTGGATATTCGCAGCGGACAGAATGTCAGAACCATCAACACGAGCGCCCACTGCACGAGTAGTGCCAGACGCCGGCCAGCCCTTTTCGATTTTTTGATTTCTCGCTCGATGCCGAATGCCAGTAGAAAAAGTTTGGCGAGGTTGGTTTCTTCCTTTAACGGCGCGAGTCGGCCGTGTGTCTGGCCGGACAACCCCTTCTCGCTGAACAGGCGCGTCGAGAGTTCCGACAACTGGTTGGCCAGTACCTCATTGGCCAGTTTTTCATCCGCCGAGAGTTGGGACTTCATCTCGGGGTTCTTGGCGATCTGCGACAACAAGGTGGCGATATTGGCCGCTGTTACTTGTCCCCGCTTTTTCTTCGAATTTGAAAGCAGCCACCGTAAACCCAGCTCAACGACGCCGTAGACCACGACGTCGCGAAAGTCGCCGGCTGCCGCCAGATCGAATCCAGCATGCTGGAGCATGCTGAAATAGCGCTGCAGAAGTTTGAGATAAGTCTCAACAGTACGCGGACGCCACTTCTTCATCGGCTTCGACAGGTCGAAGGCGTCTGACGTTGTCGATCGATCGATGAAAGCGCGGCACACTTTCTCGACCCAGGCTGGAAATGCGGTCCAGGGTAGGATGGATACCGTCTGGCGGGGCGAGAACACCTGCTGCAGTTGCAGTTCCGGAAATGCCTTCCCCAGCCGGCGCCAGTTGCGCGTCGCGTTCTGGTGGATGACGACTGGATTGCCATTGAGGCGCTCAGCGTTCAGCGCGTCCAGCATCTTCGCACATTCGACGTCGCCAAAATCCGGCGGCAAGATCGATTGAGCTGAGCAATAGTACAGTATGCACCGGATTGACGTCTCCCAGTATTTATTCGGGATCACTGCACGCACCGCCGCGCAACCGGGGCTCATCTCTGCTTTGAAGCTATTACCGTTGTGTTCTGGCAAGAACGACAGCACGTGCTTGACAGAGTTCCTGATGTTGGAAATGCGCTGCGTCCCTATTTTATGCTTGCCGCGCGACAGACGACGAAAGCGCGGATTGAGGTTCGCTGGGTTGGCAATCAACTTGTCCGGCGTCACCCCGAACAGTCCGCAGGCGCGGTAAGTGTCCTGCGTCCAGCGCCGGATCTTGCGTGGCGCGATGTGCTTCTGCTTAGCCAAAAGATCCAACGCGAACTGCACGGTTGGAGCGTTGGAATCTGCGAAGGCGCTTGCACTCATGGTATCGGATCTCTGTTCTGTGTTTTGAGTTTCTGATTGCGGTTTCTGGCTCATTGCGCCTCCTCCAAGCGCGTTGCCGAATTTGTTGAAGTCGGGAGGACATCGTCGAAGCGATCGGTTTTTTCTCGATGCCGATGTTTTCCTTCGGCGCTATCCTTTCGCGAGCTGCGCGATGATGTATTCGGTGATCGCGTCCGGCGGCACACGCCACTGTCCGCTGACTTTGAATCCGGCCAATTTGCGTTTGCTCAGCAGATACCGCGTGATGTCTTCGCTGACGCCAAGCTGGTTGGCGGTCTCCCGCACTGAAAGGGGCGAAGCGATCGGTACAGCGTCGCTCATTGGCGATCCTCCGCAGGATCGCGCGTCACGGGCGGTGTGCGGTCGGTCTCGGTCGTTGGCTCCGTTTTAGACGCTAGGTATTCACGAGCCGCGAGACGCCCCAGTGCTCGTGCAATCCGGCGCAACGCGCTGCGCGTGTCGGCGCTTAAGCGCGGCATTGCTGCCGAAGAAAGGTCGGCGGTCGGCGGTTCGAATGTGCTTCTTGTTGGCTTCCGTGGCGGCACGTTTCACCCTCCGGGGAGGGTCGCCAGTTATCATCGAAGTGCTGCCCGGATTGGGAAGTTTGGGACTTCCGCTGCGAGGGTTAGTTTTCCTACCCTCGTGATGCAGTGGCCCTATAGGTGGACCGGAAAACCATTGGATCCACGCTGCTTGACGCGCAGCGCGCGTAAGTGCTGCTTGACATTGTCACCGCCAGCACTCGCTTCCTCGCCGGCCAACCGCAGCACGCATCTGACGAACTCGACCAGAGGCGAGCCGCGATCGTGCACGGCATTGTAGGACAACTTATGCAACCGGGGATCATCGCCAGCAATGTCGCGCAAAATCAGCGCTGCGACGGAGATCAAAAAGTTGTTGGCCGGTTTGTGCTTGTTTCCACCTCGCGCGCTGCCTTTGGTTTGCTTGCCGTCACTGTCAAGCACCGTCGACAAAGCTTCGTGCGTCAACTTGGTCAGCCCTTCGAGCATCCCCATCGCGTGCCGTGTCATCGCGACGAGCTTGGCGCCTCCGACGACCTGACCGCGGCTTGGATCGGGATGGAACACCAGCTCAAAACCTTCCGCTCCGGGGTCGTTTACTCGATTTGCTTCGTCGTTCAGCAGCGCCACAAGGCCAGGTTCTCGATTGAGGAGAACTCGGACATTAGCGAGATGCCGTCGAAGCGTTGCCAAGTTATTGTAAATTTCGCCTAGGGCGCCAAATTTAGCGTAATCCTTCCTTATCCGCACCGCATCTGCCAAAGCGTTGGCTACGCGCACACGGATCATCTCGCGCTCGATGTCGGATAATGTCTTGATGTAAGGCGGCACACACGCGCAAAGTTGCCCAAGTTTGTCAGCTGACAACAGGGCAAGTCGATGTCTTGCTGGCTGCTCGGACGCGCGCGCCAAGAACTTCCCCTCGCCTACTTGCGGCGTTGCCGGCCCGTGTCATGCCCTGCGGTTTTAACGCTTGCCGTAGGCCCCATGGGTGCGGACGCAGACTTCTTCTTCAACGGCGCAATCGTATGGCCGATTTGGATAAGCGCCAGGAGCACCTCGTCGTCAATGGCACCAATCAGTTTCGCCGCTTCGACTTCAAGGGCGCACCGGGCCAAGGTGAGGTCTGTTCGGACGTCGACAGCGAACAGCCTTGCCGGATTGATCTGGAGTGCAAGGATCAACGCCGCCAAAGTTTCGAGGGTGGGCTGCTTCAGGCCGCGCTCGATCTTGGACAGTTCGTCCACCGAAGTCGCGACCCGCTCCGCAACATCTTTCAGCGTCAATCCTGCGGCTTCACGGGCAACGCGAATTTCGGCGGCTAATCGGATCCTTATTTTGGACATGCCCTGGGCGCGTTCGCTGACCTTTGATCGTCTCACTGCCAGAACATGCCAGCTGATTTGCACGCTCTGGCAAGACGGAATTTCTTGCATCTGGCAAAGCGTGCGGCGTCTCAGCCACGTCATCTCAAGCGCTTCTGCGCGCCCTCAATCGGTGTTGTGACTGTCGCACTGACAAAAGCATGTGTTCCAACCAGCGTAATGCGAGGCTCGGGCGGTTCGTCAAGCACATCGCGCTTTGCGGCGGCGGCAATTCCGGCAAGCGGCGGTAGCCACGCGCTATGGCGCGCAACTCTTCGCGCTCGATCCGGA
>JANXYD010000029.1 GCA_025350265.1 Hyphomicrobiaceae bacterium
AGTCTATGCGAGGTGAGCTGACAAAGGTGCAGGGCATAGGATTACTCGAAACGCATTCGTTTGCTTAAGTCCTTACCCGTTGACGGTTTTGGCTCCAAAAATAGTCGGCGATGGAGTTTTCGTTCTTGGCCCGACGGACTCGAACGCGCCGCTACCTTTCTACGCTCGAGACCTGCCGGACTGAGGCCGTTCCGTATCGCCACGCTCTGCTCGGCCCACGCCGGACGCCGATTAAGTCGCGAGTATTGCGCGCTTCGCGATTTCAACTGCTAGCGCCGACATCACCGCTTTTGATCGGGCAGCTTCGGAGCCTTGCGATGGCCTGGTCGAGACGAATAGGTCGACCTTCTTGCCGGCGATCTCCGCCGTGATCTGGGAGAGGTCCAGGACAAAGTTAGCGAGACGATCAACGATCAAAAGAAGCGGCTTCAGCATTCCGGAAGAGGCGACAAATGTGATTAGCGCCTGACAGCCGGCGCGATTGTGCCTGCGAATTAAGGAGCGTAGGGTCGAAGAGAACGCACAGAAAGCGGTCGTTGATATTATAGTCAGTTGGTCATTGTGGCCAGTCTAGTAAGGCTAGGACACCTGCTTTTAATGGACACTTGCGATGCACCCTTATCGGAACTTGGTACTAGTCGTTGCGACAATCTCCTGCGCAGGCACCGGTGCCGCGGCTTCGGTAGGCACTGGCTTGAAAAACGATACCCGCAATCGAGATGTCGTACTCGTGCAGGCTCGTAGCACAAACCTCAACGGCGTCTGGACCAGCGCCGCTGGCGATAAATTTGAGATCTCCGCAGACTCCGGCAAAGTGTTGATGTCAACGATTGGAACTTTGAAAGGAAAGATTTCAGGCAATTTCGACGGAGCTGCATTTTCCGGTGCATACCAAACGAATGATGGCGCTCCAGACCGAGGCGTCGTTCGGTTCTTGCTAACGCAAGACGGCAAGCTTGAGGGTTCCTGGCAATCCTACTTGAATGGGAAACACGGCAGTTGGGCCCTCACGAAGCAATGAGCCGTTGACCATCGCAAGGAGTTGAAGTTGAGAGGGGCAGACATGCGACGTCGAGACTTCATCAAACGAGCGGCTGCTGCAGTTGGCGTCGGCACTACGGTCGTCGCCCTCCCGGGAGCGCCCCTTGCACAGGCCATCGCCTCACCGCTCAGCAAAATTGATCATTTTGTAGTGCTGATGTTGGAGAACCGGTCCTTCGACAGCATGCTCGGTATGCTCGGTTCATTTTATGATCCGCCCGGCGAGTTCAATGGCTTGAAGGGGACAGAAACCAATCCAGACGGCAACGGCGGCACCGTTCAAGTTAACAACCGGCCTGGTTCAAACCTGGATGTTCTGACGACGCCAACTTCGAATCCAGGCGAGGATTTTATCGATTTCAACGAACAGCTTTTTGGCAACTACTCCACCGATTCACCTGCAACCGCGCCAACCATGGATGGCTTCGTCAAAAATTACATGAGGCATAGCGGTGCCGTGAACCCGCGCAATCCTCAGCACGTGATGCATTTTTTCACGCCGCAGCAGTTACCGGTGCTGAGCCGTTTGGCATTGGAGTTTGCTGTATGTGACTGTTGGTTTGCATCCGCCCCCTGCGAGACTTGGCCCAACAGGTTTTTTCTGCACGCTGGAACTCCAAAGGATACTCAACATCCGGATGGTGTTGGTTACGAAAACAACAAGTACGAATATGGAGCTGCGCCTCTGTTTGCGCCACTATCATGGACTGCTTGGCTGTTGTCGTGGATTTGGCCCGCCTATGCAAAGCCACCAAGCCTTGCATTTTCCTCACCTACGATTTTCAATCGACTGCAGAAGTACGTCCCAAGAAATCCCTGGAAGGTATATTGGACCGACTTTGCTCAGTCATCGACGATGCAAGACGTTTTGGATCAACTTAATAACCAAATACTAAACAAGGCGGCGTCGCAGTTCGTTGGTTACGGACAGTTCTTGGATGACTGTAAGGCTGGCGGTTTGCCTGCTTATTCATTCATCGAGCCGGGATATGAATTCGACGCAAACGATCAGCATCCTCCGCGCGATGTGCTCGCAGGCGAAAAACTTATTGCCGAAGTTTACAACGCGCTGAGAAACGGGCCACGCGACCAGTGGCTGTCTACTATGCTTATCATCCTTTATGATGAGCATGGTGGCATGTATGATCATGTTCCGCCGCCGGCGGCGGTGCCACCTGACAACGTGACGACAAAGCCATTCAATTTTGACCGCTATGGCGTTCGCGTTCCTGCAGTCATTGTCTCACCGTTTATCAAACCGCGAACAATCTTGAAGCAGCCCACGAGTTCAGCCTACCCATTTGATCACACCACAATCATCGCAACGCTTCGCAGACGTTTCTCGCTCGGCGAAAAAATGAGCAATAGAGACGCGGTGGCACCAACACTCGACAGCGTGCTGAACTTGGACCAACCGACGAATATTGGGCCCGAGAGATTGGTGGCCGGTGAAGCAACCTGGTTTGCGAAATGATCACAATTGACGCTCCGAAAGGCGTGACGGCACCGGACCTGCCCCCAAAGCTTCATCCAGGCATAATTGGAGTCCTTGGGTTTGATACGCCGTCGGCTGGATGATGAGCAACAGGCCCGCCGGCGGAGACCTCATCGATCGCAGATCGGATCTCGCGGCCCGACCTCGACATTCAACTCTTATTGGCGATCAGCAGCAGCCGCGACCAATCGTCGAGCGGCATGCGCGCGAGCAGCGAATAGGCACCGCGCTCGACGCGGAACACGCTCGCCTCGCCTTCCTTCACCTCGTACCACTCCTTGCCGAAGGCGTGCGCGATGTTGGCGCGGTGGGTGACAATCAGCCGGTTTTTGCCGGGCGCGAGTGGCGCGACGACGAGTTGGCGCAAAAACGCTGCGCGGCGACGCTGCTCGTTGGGTGAAACGACGAGCGAGCCCTCGGTCAGTTCGGTGACCGGCTTTGCTGCCTTGAAGCCTGCCAGGACGGCGGTCTGGTAGCAGCGATTGAAACGGCTGGTCAGCACCTCGCTGAACGAAATGCCGAGCTCGCGCCACGTTTCGCCGAGTGCGCGCGCCGATTGCTTGCCTTGATCGGTCAGCGGTTGTTGCGTCTTGATCGTGCGGAAATTCAACGGATCAGTGTCGGCCTTGTCGGGATCCGCAAGCATGTGCCGGAGCACGACGACATGGCCGCCGGAGCGCAGCGCTTTCAGCAATTCGATGTCGATCGGCTTGACCTGCGCCAGCACGGTGGCCGGCAGCACGGTCAGGATCAGGCAGAATGCTGCAAGAATCGGCGTGCGAAGCACGTTCATCGGCAGCGTGCGAAGCACGTTCATCGGCATTGTCATCCTGCGGTGGAACGTGTCGGCTGTCGCCAGTTGTTGTTGCCCGATACAACACAAAACCACACCCGCGAACCACGAATGCAGAATTCGACTGAGAACAAGGCGATGTGTGACCAAAATTGTGGCATTTTGTCGAGAGGAAAACGGTGTGACATGAGTGTGCTGCCGGATCAAGCATGTGCCGGACGCGATCCGGGGCGTGGGCGGTTTTCCGACAAGAAGCACGACAGGACAAAGAGCAAGGGGCGTTCCGAGATTGAACTGAAACCGGAACGCCTCTAGTGGGCCGCAGTTGCGATATTGCAGTGACGCTGCCGACACCTTATGACCGGCTGCATGATGCGCTTGCGATTGAACGATGTCATGGCTGGTAATGAAGCCCTCGACTGGTCGGCGCCGGAGGTTGTGGTCGCGCGCGCCCGCGACGGTGACCGGCGGGCGATCAGCGCCGTGGTCACCGAGCTGGAAATGGCGTCACCGCGCATGCGGGCCTTGATCCCGGTCCTGACGCCGGGCCTCGGCCGAGCGTTGGTCGTGGGCTTCACCGGGCCGCCGGGTGCCGGCAAGTCGACGTTGGTCAACGCTTACGTGGCAGCGTTACGGGCAGTCGGCAGCACGGTCGGTATCATCGCCGTCGATCCATCAAGCCCAATTTCCGGTGGGTCGATCCTCGGTGATCGCCTGCGCATGACCGCGAGCCTTGCCGACGATGGTGTGTTCATGCGGTCACTGGCGGCGGGCGGACATCTCGGTGGGTTGTGTCCGGCGGCCGTGCGCGTGATCGATGCGCTGGACGGCGTCGGCCGCGACGTCATCGTCGTCGAAACGGTCGGCACCGGGCAGAACGAAATGGACGTGGCCGAAGTCACAGATGTGCGGGTGGTATTAAGCGCGCCGGGGCTCGGCGACGATATCCAGGCGATGAAATCGGGCTTGCTCGAAATCGCCGACCTGCTGGTGGTCAACAAATCGGACCGGCCGGGGGCTGAGGAAACCGTGCATCAGTTGACGGGCGCATTGCATCTCAGAACCACGACGCCGGTGCCGCGCGTCATGAAAACGTGCGCCATCGACGGCCAGGGCGTGTCGGCGATCGCGGCTGAAATCGCCCGCGTCGGAGCGCTGAAGTTGGCGCGACCGGTGGCCGAGCGGCGCGCCCGCCGCGCCCGCTTCCTGATCGCGCGTGCCGCAGCCGAACTGATCGCAGCGCAAATCCACGACGACCGCGCGGGCCGGCTCGACGCGGTGACGGAGGCCGTTTTGGCCGGCGAAATGACGGCCACCGAAGCGGCCATTCGCCTGCTCGCACCCTTGTCTAATACCAGCGAGCCTAATGTTTGACCTGCATGATCCAGGGGTATGAACTGAGCGAGGCGATGCGGCCGGCTTCGGCGCACATGCGGTTCCACGCTTTTGACGCGGCCTCAGCGATGGCGTCATAGTCATTGAGGAAATGGCCAAGATGCGGCGCTGAACGCGCGCGTCTGTCTCTGCCTTGGCCAATTTTCGCAGCGCCGTCGGCATGCGGTCTTTCCTGATTTGAAGCATCCCCATCGTTATCCTCCCGCGTCTTAGTCGCAGGAACGGAATCAGACTCGCGCGCCAAGTGGAATCGCAAATCGGCCAGATCATTTCAGGCGCTGGTACTACATCATAAAAACGGGTGGGTTTGGGCTGATATCCCGCCCAGCGGAGCGCGCAGCCGGCCTCGCTCGCGCGCAGCGCGTATTCTCACCCCATACCCTGCAAGGCATGCGCGATGATCTTGCGCATGAGGCTCGGCAGCGCCTGCGTCTTGAGATCGCGGCGAGCGACGAACCTGCACCGCTCCGGCTCGGCCCACAGATTGAGCGCCGCATCCAACGGCACCAGCGCGCGATAGACCTGCACTTCCAGCCTGAAATGCGTGAAGACGTGCACGACATTCACCGGCACCGGCCACCACGCCGCATGGATCGGCACCGCCTGCAACGCGTCCTTGGCTTTGGGCAATTCGACTTCCCAGGCGCTCGATGGCACCTCCATCATGCCACCGAGCAGACCGGCATCGCTCCGCCGTCGCAACAGCACGGCACCATCTTCTCGGAGCGCGACGAAGGCGATCGCGCGGCGCACGGGGCGTTCGGCCTTGACGGCGCGGCGCGGCAGCGTTTCCTCGATACCGAGGTGGCGCGCCTGGCACGACGACATCACCGGGCACATCAGGCACGACGGACGGCGCGGCGTGCAGATGGTGGCACCTAGATCCATCATGGCTTGCGCAAAATCGCCGGCGCGGTGTTCGGGCGTAAGCAATGCGGCGGCGTTGCGCATCGCAGGTTTAGCCTGCGGCATGACAGTTTCGATGGCCCCAAGCCGCGCCACCACGCGTTCCACGTTGCCATCGACGACGACGGCCTTGCAATTAAAGCCGATCGCGGCGATGGCGGCAGCCGTGTAAGGCCCGATGCCCGGCAAGTCCAGCAACGCCGCTTCGTCAGCCGGAAAGCGTCCGCGATGCCTTGTGGCGACGACCTGGGCGCAGGCGTGCAGGTTGCGGGCGCGCGAATAATAGCCGAGCCCGGCCCAAGCGGCGAGCACGTCGTCGCGGTCGGCTGCGGCGAGTTTCCTGACCGTTGGCCAGCGCTTGGTGAAAGCCTTGAAATAGGGGATGACCGCTTTCACCGTCGTCTGCTGCAGCATGATTTCTGACAGCCACACTTTGTAGGGATCGGCCTTGGCGCCGGGGGCAAACCGCCACGGTAGTTGCCGGCGCTCGCGATCGTACCAGGCGAGCAGCCGCTCGGAGATCGGTTCGATGGCCGACATGGCTGCCTGTTTGGAACGCGGCTTCGAGGCGACGACATCGTCAGCGGCGAGCGGTTCGGGTTCGTCGCGCGCCGGAGCACGTGATCGCTGTGATTTCGGACCGATATCCATCGACGCACCCCCGGTTGGTCGGCTCGTGCATTCACCGAATCGCTGCCACTATGATAGCGTGTTCGCGGTAATATGCGAAATCGGACGGCGGGCCGATCGGCGTCGGACGAGTGAGCGCGAAAGGCCAAAACATTGAGTAAACCGCCCATCGGCAAACCGCCTGCCAAATCCGCCAAAGCGGCCGTACCACCGGCGAAGCCGAAGCCGTTTTTCGGCGCGCGCACGCTGGGCAGTTTCGTGCCGGCGCTGACGCGCAAGGCGTTTGAGAAATATGGCTTTTCAGCAGCCACCTTGATCACCGACTGGCCGGCGATCGTCGGCCGCGATTTGGCGCTGCAGACGTCGCCGGAAAAATTGAAATGGCCGCGCCAGCCGGAGGTGCCGGGCGACGACGCGGGCAAGGCTATCAAGGGCCGGCCGGGGGCGACGCTATTTCTACGGGTGGAAGGTCCGCGCGCGCTCGAAATCGAATACAAACGCGCGCAACTCGCCGACCGCATCAACGCGTATTTTGGCTACCGCGCGATCGCCGATGTGCGCATCGTGCAGGCACCGCTGCCGCAGCCAAAACCCCGCCGCGTCGTGACGCGTATCGCTTCTGACCTTGTGCCGTTGCCAGCGGTGCAGGATGAGGGGCTGCGGACGGCTTTGGAAAAACTTGGTGCGGGGATCAAGGCCAAGAAACGGATGTTGAAATAGGACAACACATGCGCAGCGAAAGCGAACACATCGAGCATATGCCCTGGTGGGCGTGGGCATCACCAGCAGCAGCGTTACTGCTGCTGGTTGTCAACGCTATCGGGCGTGTCGACGCGAACGCGCCGTTCGTTCTGTTCGCGGCAGCGATGCTGCTCGGTGGCTCGGTATTTGCGGCCGTGCATCATGCCGAAGTGGTGGCACTACGCGTCGGCGAACCGCTCGGCTCGATTTTGCTCGCGCTGGCGGTCACGGTGATCGAGGTGGCGCTGATCGTATCGCTGATGATATCGGCTACTTCGGGTGGCGAGACGGTGGCGCGCGATACGGTTTATGCGGCTGCTATGATCGTGCTCAATGGCGTGGTGGGAGCGTGTCTGATGCTCGGCGGTGCGCGCCATCATGAGCAATCATTCCAGGTTCAAGGCGCGTCGGCCACGTTGGGCGTGCTCGGCGTGCTGGCCACGCTGGCGCTGATCTTGCCGAACTTCACGATGGCAACGCCGGGGCCGTGGTACTCGCGCTCGCAATTGATGTTCGTGGGGGCGGCATCGCTGTTTTTATACGGCGTGTTTCTGTTCGTGCAGACCGTGCGCCATCGCGATTATTTCCTGACCGACACGGTGCTGCCAGGCGAAGTCGAGCAACCGCACGCCATGCCGACTGAGCGGGCGACGGCCGCCAGCGCCGTGCTGCTGTGTGTGGCACTGGTTGCAGTGGTGCTATTGGCAAAGTCGCTGTCGTATCCGTTGAAGACGGTCATTCTCGGCGCGGGCCTGCCATCGACGTTCGTCGGTGTGGTGATCGCGGCCGTCGTGCTTTTGCCGGAGGCGGGCGCGGCCATCGCGGCCGCACGCGCCAACCGGCTGCAGATCAGCCTCAACCTCGCCTTGGGCTCGGCGCTCGCCAGTATCGGCCTCACCATCCCGGCGGTGGCTGTCGCGTCGATGCTGCTTCAAAAGCCGATTGCGCTCGGCGTCGGGCAGGCCGACATGGTGCTGCTGATGCTGACGTTGTTCATCAGCACGCTGACACTGGCGACCGGCCGCACCACGGTGCTGCAAGGCGCGGTGCACCTCGTTATTTTTGCCGTGTTTATTTTTCTGTCGGCGGTTCCTTGACCCCGCCGCGCTCATCGAAGACGAAGCATGCACCCTGCCAAAGGCTTTGCTCGACGGGCACTTTGGCCAGATAGTTCAGGATACCGCCTTCGAGGTGGTAGACGTCGTCAAAGCCGTGCGCGCGCAGGTACGCCGATGCCTTCTCGCAGCGGATGCCGCCAGTGCAGAACATCGCGATTTTGCGATTGCGCGTCGGCTCCAGCGAAGCCGCCACGAACGCCGGAAACTGGCCGAAGCTGCGCGTGCCCGGATCGATGGCGCGGGGAAACGTGCCCGCGGCGATCTCGTAGGCGTTGCGCGTGTCGATCACCGTCACCTCGGGATCCGATATGAGTGCGTTCCAATCCGCCGGAGCGATGTAAGTGCCGGCGCGCTTGGTGGGGTCGGCTTCCGGGTGACCGAAACTCAAGATTTCCAGCTTGATCTTGACCTTGAGGCGCTTGAACGGATGTGCCGCTGCAACTCCGTCCTTGGTGACCAGATCGGCAAAGCGCGGATCGGCGCGCAGCAACGCGAAGAATGTCGTCATGTCGGCGGCCGTGCCCGAGATGGTGCCGTTGATGCCTTCCGGCGCGAGCAGGATCGTGCCTTTCATGCTCAGCGCATCAAGTGCGTCGAACAGACGGGCACGCAAATCCGCTGCATCGTCGATGCCGACGAACTTGTAGAAAGCTGCAACTGTGATTGTCATGAAATGGGCACAGGAGGTGTTGGACAATTGATCGGCCGGGAGTGTCAACGCTGCTATTTACCCTGCAAACCCATGCGGCGTGTGAGCATATGGACGCATACCGGCCATGGTGTTAACACCCCGAGACTTGGAACAGATCGGGAATCAACGGTGCAGCCGGGCACGACTTTTGTATTCGCAACGTGCCGCTCGCTTGATTCATATTTGTTGTGCCTGCCCTTCGCGGAGAAGATCCGATCATGAGCGTCACCACCGTCACCGCCGAGCCGGGCCACACCGAGGGTCTCGGCGATGAAAGCAGTATCTGGTTCAAGCTGTCTGCCCTGCAACGTGGCAACGAACACAATCCGATGCAGACGCTGATGCAGTTGGCCGACCGCTACGGCGGCGTCATCCCCGTTAACATGGGCAATCAGCGCGTAGTGTTCGTAACGGAGCCCGATCACTTCAAGCGCGTGCTGGTGACCAAGGTCGACGATTACGTGAAGTATTTCGACGGCCTGAAGCCGATCTTCGGCAAGTCGATGATCACGCACGACGGCGCGCTGTGGCAGAAAATCCGCATGCCGCAGCAGCCGGCCTTCCATCCCGATATGTTCGCCGAATATATCCCGTATTTTCTGACTGCGATCCGCGCCAAGATGGACCTCTGGGCCGGCCTCGCCAAGTCCGGCGAAAGCTTCGAGATGGTCGAGCAGACCTGGACGCTGGCCGCCGACATGATCTGCAAGGCGCTGTTCGATCGCGACATGCCGTTTAATCCGCACGTCGTTTTCAAGTGCGTCAAGACCTACACCGACGTGATGAACCACAAGGCTGTCCGGCTCAAGATGGTGCACGGCGACGGCGGTGAGTTCGAACTCACAGAAGACGACACCGCCAAGGCGATGGCGATCTGGGCGGGCGTGCCGCCCGATGTGATGGCCGCCGATCCGAACGAGGGCCGCGAGCGCACGCTGCTGACCATGATCGAGGCCGCCGTCGCCGATCCGGCGATCCCCGAATTCGACCGCCAACAGGCCATCGACGAGATCAAGCAATATCTCTGGGCCGGCACCGAAACCACGGCGTTGACGCTGGCCTGGGCGCTTTATGAGGCGTCCAAGAACCCCGAGATCGCCGACCGCATCCGCCGCGAGGGCGAGCAAGTCTATGGTGATCGCGATCCGACGGCAGCCGATTACGGCGCGCTCGCCTATACCCGCGCGGTGATCCAGGAGACGATGCGTATCTATCCGCCGATCTGGGGTTTGATCCGCGTCGCCACGAAGGACGACGAGATCGGCGGCAAGCCGATCAAGGTCGGCGACCGCGTGGTGCTGTTTGCCTATGGCACGCACCATAGCGCCAAATATTGGGAAGATCCGGAAGCGTTCAAACCCGAGCGCTTCATGGGCGAGGCTGCGAAGAAGCGGAAGCCGTACACCTATATCCCACTCGGCGGCGGCAAGCGCTCGTGCATCGGCGGGGCCATGAGCCAGGTCGAGAACACGCTCGCCATCTCCATCCTGCTGCGCCGCTTCCGTCCCGAATACGTCGGCGTCGAACCCCCCGGCATCAACGCCACCGTTACGCTCACACCGAAGGGCGGGTTGCAGTTCAAGGTGCACGAGTTGGGGTGAATTTCCGAACGCCGCAACCCAAACCGATCCGCCTCATACCGACAAGCACTGCTATCTGGGAAATTTCGCCCTCGTCCCACCCACGCCGTCGTCCCGGAAAATTCTTAGCGCGGGAGCGCAGGCCGGCTCACCTGTTCTTGCCCGGCACCCAGAGAACGTCGAGTTTGCCTTGTTCGTTGGCGTAGCGGCTGGCGACGAACAGGAAATCAGACAATCGATTGGCGTATTTGATGGCGGCTGGCGTGACGGGTTCGCCGGGCTGGTCGGCCAGCGCCACCATCAGCCGTTCGGCCCGCCGGGTGACGGTGCGCGCCACATGCAACGCGGCAGCACCGGCAGTGCCGCCCGGCAGCACGAACGAGCGGAGTGGGCTCAGGTGCTTGTTCATCGTATCGATTTCGGTTTCCAGACGGGTCACCTGCGCGTCGGTGATGCGCAGTGGTTCGTAGGCCGGTTTTTCACCAGTGTCGGGGACGCACAGGTCGGCCCCGAGGTCGAACATGTCGTTTTGGATGCGGAACAGCATGGTGTCTAAGTCGGCGGGTTGGCCTGCCAAGTGGATGCGCGCCATTCCGATGGCGGCGTTGGCCTCGTCGACCGTGCCATACGATTCGATACGCAAGTTGTATTTTTTCAGCCGCAGGCCGCTGCCGAGCGCGGTCGTGCCGTCGTCGCCGGTGCGGGTGTAGATCCTGTTGAGGACGACCATGTCTGGTGTTTCCTGCTGCGGTGAATGGAAACGCGGACGCGAGGGCTATGTCCGATCACACGCCGCGCTTCAGGTATACCGCCACCATGATGAGGACGATAGCGACGAACTGCAACCCAACCCGCCAGCGCATCAAGGTCTGGCTCAGGTTGGCCCGGTCGCCGCGCATCATCGTATACAAGCCGGCCAGCAGCACCAGAAAAACCAGGCCAACAACCCCCGGCACGATGAACTGCGTCATGGTGTTCGACAAAGGCGTGCTCATCAACAGTGCTCCCGTGCAGACCCTCGCAGGGCCACCACGACGAAGCCCAACGCGATGCGAAAATAACCAACGCACCCATGCCATATTTATCGTGATCTTTGATAAGGTATTCGTCATGCATGAGGCTGCGGCCGATTCGCGGGATGGTCGGGCGCGGACTGTCGTCCCGCCCGAAGTTGCCCTGTGTTTAGTATCGTCCCATCGTCCGCCCGCCTGGGAGAGTATCCCGCGTCATGAATTCGGCCCGTTTGCAGAATAGTTTTTTTACGTGAACCACTTCGTTGCCCGGCCCCGTCGTTATTGCCTGCTCGGCGGTGCTGAACGCGGCGGGCGCGTTGCAGGTATGCTGGTCATCGCGCTGGCGGCATTGTGTTGCGGCCTGATACCGCAATCCAGAGCTGTACGGGCGCAAGCCAACGACCCGGCGGAGGAGCGCCGGCAACTCGAAGCGACCCGCTACCAAAGCGAGGAAGCCAAGCGCGACGCCCTCAAACGGCGCGAGGAAATAAAGGCCGAGATTGCTCGGCTGCAGCACGAGAGTGAAGCGCTGAAGGTTCAGTCGATCGGCAAAGCCCAGTCGGTGCAAGCCCGTGAAGCAAAGTTGACGGAGATCGAGGCCCGGCTAGGCGAACTCGATGCCCAGGAAAATATCATTCGCGGCTCCCTCGACGAACAACGCGGCTCGCTGTCCCGGTTGCTGGCCTCGATGCAGCGGATGGGGCGCAATCCGCCGCCGGTGATCGTGACCGGCCGCGACGATATGCTCGCAACATTTCGCCGCAACCTGCTGGCGAAATCGGCCTTCCCGGTGCTGGAGGGCAAGGCATCGGCGCTTTCAGGGCAGCTCGGTGAACTGGTCCGCGTCATGGCGGCGAGCCGATCGGAACAAAATCAATTGCGCGCCGAGACGACGCTGCTCAACCAGGAGCGCGAGCAATTGGCCGCGGTTGTCGAACGAAACAAGAAAATCGAACTCGAACGACAGCAGGAATACGAGCAACAATCGAAATTCGCGGCCGAACTCGGCCGGAACGTTACCACCGTGACGGAGTTGATAGCCAAGCTCGACAAGTCCGGCGCGGCCAAATCAGCGCAGGCTGCCTATGAGCGGCAGCTGGCGGCAGAGCAGCAAGCGCGTGCGGATGACAGTAGTGGCAGTAGTAGCGGGGGCGGCGGTTTATTGGAACACGGAGTGGGACAATCTCCGGAGGGCGGGACGGCTCCGCAGCCCAAGCGGCTTGCTTCCATCGCAAAACCTGCTGATGAGCTGAGGCCATCGATCACGCTGCAGCCGGGGGAGCGGATGTCCATGGCCGCTCCCGGCCGCATTCAACCGGCGTTTCCGTTCGAGCAGGCCAAAGGGCATCTGCTGCTTCCGGCGCAGGGACGGCAGATCCAAGGGTTCGGTGACAAGGCGCAATCTGGCCGAAGTGACGGAATTGTGATCGAAACGCGCGCCGGCGCGCAGGTCGTCGCGCCGAACGACGGGTGGATTATGTATGCCGGGGAGTTTCGCAGCTACGGCCAGATCTTGATTATCAATGCTGGCGGGGGGTATCATATCCTTCTCGCCGGTTTGTCGCAGATCGATGTTCAAGTCGGCCAATTTGTCCTGACGGGTGAACCGATAGGTCTGATGGTTGCTGCGCCGAAGTCCGCCTCAGTGAAGACACAGGAAACTGCTCCGGTCCTGTACGTTGAAATTCGGAAAAACCAGCGGCCCATCGATCCCGGGCCGTGGTGGGCAGAAATCGCGCGAAAGGTTGCAGGATGAGCCGTAAGACAGACGTTGCCTTCTGGACGTTCATGAGTATGGCGGGCCTTGCCGGCGCGAGCACAGTGTTCAATATTTCGCACAGCTACTCGGCGACATCTCCGAACAACGAGATTTATCGTCAGCTCGATCTGTTCGGCGACGTTCTCGAGCGGGTGCGCAACGATTACGTTGAAAAGCCCGACGACAGCAAATTGATCGAGGCGGCCATCAACGGCATGCTGGCGTCGCTCGACCCGCACTCGTCGTATATGACGCCGAAAAGCTTCAAGGACATGCAGGTCCAGACGCGTGGCGAATTCGGCGGCCTCGGCATCGAAGTGACGATGGAGAACGGCGTCATCAAGGTCGTCTCGCCGATGGACGAAACGCCGGCGGCCAAGGCCGGCGTACAGACCAACGATCTGATCACCGCGCTCGACGGCACGCAGATCCAAGGCCTGACTCTGGAAGAGGCGGTCGAAAAGATGCGCGGTCTGGTCAACACGCCGATCACGCTGACCATCGTGCGCAAGGGCCGCGACGAGCCGTTCGAGATCAAGGTCGTGCGCGATACCATCCGCGTGCAGGCCGTCAAGTCGCGGCTGGAAGGCGATGTGATCTACGCGAAGCTGTCGACATTCAACGAGCAGACGCACTCGAGCCTGGTCAAGCAGGTCGACGCGTTGAAAAAGCAGCTCGGGGCTGACAAGACTGCCAAGGGCTACATCATCGATCTCCGCAACAATCCGGGCGGGTTGCTCGATCAGGCGATCTCGGTTTCCGATGACTTCCTCGAAAAGGGCGCGATCGTTCTCACCAAGGGCCGCAATCTCGAAGAGACGCAGCGTGCCAACGCTCGCCCCGGCGATATTACCGATGGCAAGCAGATCGTGGTGTTGGTGAACGGCGGTTCGGCGTCGGCGTCTGAAATCGTGGCCGGCGCACTGCAGGACCACCGGCGCGCCACCATCGTGGGCACGCGGTCGTTCGGCAAAGGCAGCGTCCAGACGATCATTCCGCTCGGCCAGAACGGCGCGCTTCGCCTGACCACGGCACGCTATTATACGCCGTCGGGACGCTCCATCCAGGCCAAGGGGATCGATCCGGATGTGGTGATCGAGAACGAGTTGCCGCCGGAGCTGAAGCCGAAGACGGCGGAGAAGCCGCGTGGCGAGGCGAGCCTGAAGGGACATTTGCAGGGCGAAACCGCCAAGGGCAAGGTGGAAGAGTCGGGTTCGTCGGCTTACGTGCCGAAGGAGCCTGAAAAGGATGCACAGTTGCAGTATGCGCTGCAACTCATCCGTGGCGAAGTGATCGCGCCGCCGCCGAAGCCTGTAGAAGCCATCACGGCCGAGACGATGAAACCGGAAATTTTGCCCGGGAAAAAACAGTAATCACTGCATCCGCAGTCGATTTTTCATTGGGCACCATTCGGTGCCCAATGTCATTTTGTGGTATCGTTGCGTTTTCACCACGTGGGAGCGCTTACGATGGCCATCGATCCAAAAACCTTGTCGTACCGGCCGTGCGTCGGCGTCATGGTGTTGAATGCCCGCAATGAGGTTTGGGTCGGGCGGCGCGTCAACTCGCCGAACCAGGGCAACTACGCAGCGTTCTGGCAAATGCCGCAAGGCGGCATTGATGCGGGCGAAGAGCCTGCGGTTGCGGCGCTGCGCGAACTTCGCGAGGAGACCAGCATCCGTTCGGCGACGATCATCGCCGAAAGCACCGAATGGTATCCCTACGATCTGCCGCCGGATCTATTGGGCCGCATATGGGATGGCCGGTACCGCGGCCAGATGCAACGTTGGTTCGCCGTGCGTTTCACCGGCGACGACAGTGAGATCGATATAGCGCCGCCCGATCACGAGCGCGAGTTTGATAGCTGGCGCTGGGCGTCGATGGCCGATTTGCCCAGGCTGATCGTGCCGTTCAAGCGCGATGTATACACCAAGGTGATCGCTGAATTCCGCCATCTGGCGGTGTAAGCGGGTAGCGTGGACGCTTGGGCCGCAAAAACCTATAAAGGGCCGCTTACCTCGGACCCATTGATCAGCTTGGCTGATCGAGATCCTTCGGTGCGACCCTTCATGTGTTTGTTTATACCTGACAATTGTTACTAAAATATGAATGGCTGTTTCACTGTCACGTATATCGCAGCGCGACGACGGATTGCCGTCAGGTCGAACGTTGGTCACTCACTTAGGTGTTCACTTTGTAAGGTTGATCGCATGAAAATCCATACATTCCTCGTTGGTCCGGCAGTAGCGCTGTCGCTGCTGGCTTCGCAGGCGCAGGCCGCTCCGATTACGTCCGATGTCGCCGCCGCTGCCGTCGCTGCATCGGCATCCGGTTCCATTGAGCAGGTTCAGTTCCGTGGCCGTGGCCGTGGTTTTGGTGGTGGTTGGCGCGGTCGCGGCTGGGGTGGCGGTGGACCGTGGCTGGGCGTGGGTGCGGGCATTGTCGCCGGCGCTCTTATCTATGACTACGCGTATCGTCCCCGGGCCGGATATTATTACGACACCTACGACTATCACGGACCGTATTACTACCCCGCCGACTACAAGGGCGACCCGCGCGACATCTGCGCGCGCAACTTCAAATCGTTCAACTATCGTACGGGACTTTATACGACCTACGGCGGCGAAAAGCGGCTGTGCCCGTACTTGGCCAACTATTGAGTTGATCGACCACCCACCCGTCATAAAAACGGGTGGGTTTGGGCTGAACTCCCGCCCAGGCGGGTGCGAGCAGACGCGGCATGGGCCGCGACTGCCGCAGCTTTCCGTCAGAAATTGACCTTGTCGCCACCCTTCAACTGCAGCATCTCGCGAGCGTCCGCTGGCGTGGCGATCTCCAACCCCAGCCCTTCGATGATTTTGCGCACCGCGCGCACCTGCTGGGCGTTGCTCTCGGCCAACTGCCCCGGGCCGATCCAGAGGCTATCTTCAAGGCCTACGCGCGCATTGCCACCGAGCGCGATCGCTTGCGCGGCGATGGGCAGCTGATTGCGCCCGGCACCCAGCACGCTCCAGTAATAATCCTTGCCGAACAGCCGGTCGGCGGTGCGCCGCATGTGCTGCACGTCTTCCGGGTGCGGACCAATGCCGCCGAGCAGGCCGAATACCGACTGGATGAAGAACGGCGGCTTGACCAGGCCGCGATCGGCGAAGTGACGCAGCGTGTAGAGATGGCCGATGTCGTAGCACTCGATCTCGAAGCGCGTGTCGTTGGCGGCGCAGCGTGTCAGAATGTTCTCGATATCCTTGAACGTGTTCTTGAAGATGCGATCGTCGGAGCCCGCCAGATAGGGTTTTTCCCAGTCGAACTTGAAGTCCTTGAAGCGCTCGAGCATTGGATAGAGACCGAAATTCATCGAGCCCATATTGAGCGACGCCACTTCCGGTTTGAGCACCGCGCACGGTTCGAGCCGCTCGTCGATGCTCATGGTCGGCGCGCCGCCCGTGGTGATGTTGAGGACCGCATCGGTGCGCTGCTTGATCACCTTCAGGAACGGATGGAAGGCTGCGGGCGTATGGATCGGCTTGCCGGTTTTTTCGTCGCGTGCGTGGAGATGTACAAGGGCCGCACCGGCTTCGGCAGCGCCAATGGCAGCGTCGGCGATCTGCTCGGCGGTGATCGGTAGATGCGGCGACATCGACGGCGTATGGATTGAACCGGTGACGGCGCAGGTGATCATCACCTTGCGCGGTGCGCCCTTGTGGACCGCCGGCGCGTTCACGGCGGTTGATTTTTTTGACGGTGCGGCAGCTTTCGACATGAGCGTGTTCCTCGATGGGCTTTGTGGTTGAGGCGGATGCTTCCACAGATTTGGGCTCAGCAACAAGTGCCGATAGCGGATGGGTCATAGGCGCTTCGGGGATCGCGGCATATCGGTGAGCACTTGTAAAAAAGAGGGGGGTCGGAGGATACGCCCCCGAATGGATCATGCTGAGGACATGCTTCCAGCATGGTGGGCGATAGCCCTGTTCGCGAAGCGAGCAACCCACGTACGCATAACATCGGCGCGCGGAATGTTTACCGAGAATACAAGCATAGATTGCATTTTCGCGCAGCCTCCCGCACTCTCAAGTCACTTCATCGATGGGGCGGGTCTAGAACCGTCGCAAGACTTGCGATGAGGGGATTGCGAAATGCTAACATCGTGCCTGCGTCGGACGGACGGCAGGCCAGTGGGCCTCGATATTGTCCCGCCGCTGAAAGAGCGGTGCTGTT
>JANXYD010000145.1 GCA_025350265.1 Hyphomicrobiaceae bacterium
TGCGGGTGGCACGCGGCGACCGCCTCGGCATCATCGGACCCAACGGCGCGGGTAAAACCACGCTGCTGAAGATGCTGACCGGCGTGCTGGCACCCGACACCGGCACGATCAAGCTCGGCACCAATCTGGAAATGGTGACGCTCGACCAGCGCCGCGACGAACTGGATCCGAACTGGACGTTGGCCGAAGCCCTCACCGGCGGGCGCGGCGAGCAGGTGACGATCAACGGCGTCGTGCGGCATGTGGTCAGCTACATGCGCGATTTTCTGTTCGACGCCGATCAGGCGCGCACGCCGTTGCGGGTGCTGTCGGGTGGGGAACGGGCGCGCGTGATGCTGGCGCGGGCGCTGGCGAAACCCGCCAACTTTCTGGTGCTCGACGAACCGACCAACGATCTCGATCTCGAAACCCTCGATTTGTTGCAGGAAATGCTGGCAGCCTTTGACGGCACCTTGCTGCTGGTCAGCCACGATCGTGATTTCATCGACCGCGTGGTGACCTCCGTCGTGGTCAGCGAAGGCGATGGCCAATGGACGGAGTATGCCGGTGGCTACTCCGACATGCTGACGCAGCGTGCGGCCAGCGCCAACGACAAGCCGGTGACGCGCAAGGAAGCCAAGGCGGCCGAAAAGGTCGCTGCCGCCGTGTTGGCCGGACCCGGTGCCAGCCGCCGCAAAATGTCGTTCAAGGAAAAGCACGCGCTTGAAGAGCTACCCAAGGAAATTGAATTTCTGACCAGGGAAATGACGCGGCTCGAAAAGCTGCTGGCGGACCCGAAGTTGTTTGCCCGCGATCGGTCGGCGTTCGAAGAGGCCGGCAAAAAGCTCGCCGCCGACAAGGCACGGCACCACGCAGCCGAGGACGAATGGCTGCGGCTGGAGATGATGCGGAGTGAGATGGAAGGGTGAAGTTGCGGCTGCGGCTTGCACTCGCGGCAGCCTGCGGCATAGTCTGCGAGCGATGTTCGGGCCTGCCGCAATTCGTCAAGTGTATCAACGTTGAGCGGAGTTGAGATGATCAAGGTTTTGATCGAGCGAGACCTGCCGGCCAACTTCGATGTCACCGACGACGCGCAGGCCGCGGTGCATGCGCGAATAGCGGTCGATGCCATCAACGCGACACAAGGTAGAATGCATTGGCTGTGTACATATGCGACCGATGATCGCAAACTTTTCGGACTGGTCGTTGTCGAAAATGAAACCGTGATCGACGACTACGTTCGCCACGCCGGTATCGGCGGGAACCTGAGAATTCACAGAGTGCTGCGGGTACTCGATCCGTCGCTGGCCGCGCCGGGCGACCAGACAATCAACAAAGGGTAAAGTTCGATGGTCAGCACCTCCCTGGATCCGTTGATCCTCGATCTCGTCGAATGGTGCGCGCGCGAACCTCGCGATTATGCCGACGTGATCGAAGCCTGGCGCACCTCGTGCCCTCGCCTGACGGTGTGGGAAGACGCCACCGAGCGCGGCCTGATCACCCGGCTGAACGGACCTCAGAACCGATCCCGCGTCGCGGTGACCGACAAAGGTCGGGCGTTTCTGGTGGCCAACAACCGCTTGCCGATCGTCTAAAAAACTACCGCATCATCACCCTCGGCAACCAGCCGATAACATCGTCGAGGTGATCGACGATGGCATCGGGTTGCAGGTCGGCGACCGGCGTCGTCGAATAGCCGAAACTGGTCAGGATCAAGGGCACACCGGCAGCGCGCGCAGCCCCCACGTCGGACGCGCTGTCGCCAACGAAGACGGCATCGTGCACCGACATGCCGAATGCATCGATACAGGCGTGCACCATGTCGGCGGCCGGCTTGCGCGGCCGGTCGTCACGCGCGCCGACGACGATATCGAGAAGCTCGGCGATACCGAGCGCACGCGCAGCGATCTGGGCGATGGGTTCGGATTTGTTGGTACACAGCGCGGTTTTGACACCACGCGCGCGCAGGCCCGCCAGCAATTCACGGGCACCGGGGTAAAGGCCATTGCCTTCAGCGGAAACTTCCGCGTAACGGGCAAAAAAGCGAGCCATGATTTCGGTGCGTTGGATGTCGCTCAACACTAAGCCGGCGTCCTCGGCCGCCTTCTGGATCGTGACAGCGGCACCGCGGCCGACCAATCCGTGCACATCCTGGGGCGTGAACAGCTTGATCTGCAGCGGGCCGAAGCCGGCGTTGATGGCCCGTGCGATATCCGGCGCGCTATCGACTAGCGTTCCATCGAGATCGAACACCACCACTTTGGGAAATCTCATAGAGTGCTTCCGGATAAAGTGTGAGCGGTTTTCCGATAAGAAGCACGACAAAACAAGCAGCTAGGGTCGTTCCGCGATTCAACTAAAACCGGAACGACTCTAGCGTCGCTCATCGTGCGAGCGCCGCGACGCCGGGCAGCTCGCGGCCTTCCAGCCATTCGAGAAACGCGCCGCCAGCCGTCGAGACATACGTGAACTGTTCGGTCACGCCAGCCGCATTCAGTGCCGCCACCGTATCGCCGCCGCCGGCCACCGAGACGAGCGTGCCGGCTTTGGTCATCGCCGCCGCAGCCTTGGCCAGCGCGAATGTTCCCTCGCCGAACGGGGCGATTTCGAACGCGCCGAGCGGGCCGTTCCACAGCAGCGTCCGGCACGTGGCCAGCACCGACATGAGGTGGGCAATCGACTTCGGCCCCACGTCGAGGATCATCGCGTCGGCCGGGCAGGACCGTATGTCGACGACTTCAGACGCGGCACCCGCTTTGAACTCACGCGCGATGACGCCATCGACCGGCAGCACGATCTCGCAGCCCTTCGATTTCGCGGCGGCCATGATTTCGCGCGCCTGGGCGTTGAAATCAGGTTCGGCCAGCGATTTGCCGACGCCGATGCCTTGCGCTTGCAGGAACGTGTTGGCCATACCGCCGCCGATGATCAGCTTGTCGACCTTTTCCATCAGGTGCATCAGCACGGGAATTTTCGTCGACACCTTGGCACCGCCGACAACGGCTGCGGTGGGCCGTTGTGGCTTGTCCAGTGCCGCACGCAACGCGCCGATTTCCTCCATCATCAACGGCCCCGCATACGACGGCAGCAGGTGGGTTACGCCTTCGGTCGAGGCATGCGCCCGGTGCGCGCAGCTGAACGCATCGTCGACGTAGATATCGGCGAGCGCTGCGAGTTCGGCCGCGAACGCCGGATCATTCTTTTCCTCGCCCTTGTGAAACCGCAGGTTCTCGAGCAGCGCCACATCCCCCGGGCGCATACCGGCGACCACAGTCGACGCGCGCGCGCCGACGCAGTCTTGGCCGAATGCAACCGGAGCACCAAGGGCCTTCGCCATCGCCACCGCAATCGGCTGCAACGACAGGCTCGCCTCGACACCCTTGGGGCGACCGAAGTGCGACAGCACGATCACTTTCGCCCCGCGCCCGGCAAGGTCGCGCAATCCGGGGACGACGCGATCGAGGCGGGTCGCGTCGGTCACCCGTCCATCCGACATGGGCACGTTGAGATCACAGCGCACCAGCACGCGCTTGCCCTGCACGTCGAGGCCGGCGGTGGTCTTGAGCTTATCGAGATTCATGCAGGCTACTCCGGCGATGCGAGACATTCGATCAGGCTTTAACGCCGAGACCCCCGCTTCGCAAGGCACTCGCGCTCTTTCGCGCGTGCGGCCAGAACGAACACCCTTTCACCCCACGCCCATTTTGTCCGCGAACGCTCCGAGGGCTGCTTCAAAACAGCCGCGCGGCGCGCGCACGATCCCGGCACCAACCTGGCCGACGCCGGGTTTTTTGTGTGCGATGCCGGTGTTGATGGTCGGCATCAGGCCGGTTTCGACCACCAGGCGAATATCGATGCCGGTCGGCACCCCGCAATAATCCATCGCTGGTATGGTCCATTCGGAATTTTCGGCGATGCAGATCTCGCTCATCGCACGGGTGAAGACGGCGGCTTCGGACGCATTGCCCGCGCCGATAAAGCCGACGACGGCCGGTGCCGCGCCCATTGCAAAGCCACCGAGGCCAATGGTTTCGACGATGGCGCTGTCGCCCATGTCAGGGTTGGCGTCGGCTTCGGTGAAGCCCGGAAAATACATGCCGACCGGCATCTCCACGGGTGCTGTAAACCACTGATCGCCGGTGCCGGAAACGCGGATGCCGAAGTCGGTGCCGTTGCGGCACATGGCGGTGACGACGCTGGAGCCGGCGATGCCGCGCGCCGGGTCGGACATGGCTTTTCCCATCGCCATGGCGACGTTGAGGAAAAACTGGTCGTTGGCGGCGATAAACGCGAGATTCTTTGCAAGCTCGTTGGTATCGGCGGCGGTGCGGGCGAGGGCAGGGGCGAGCAACCGCAGCAGCAGCGACGAGCAGGCGAGATTGCGTTGGTGCATTTCATCGCCCATGCCGAGGCCGCGCGCGATCAGCGGCTTCAGCGGGATGCCGCCCATCTCGCGCAAGGCTTTCCCCAATGCCGGTCCGAGCGACGACGTCAGCCAGCGGATGCGATCGAGAACTTCCCCATCGTTGCCGCCAAAGCGCATGACTTTGCCGAGCCCCTCGTTGATGGCGCAATAAGCGCGATTGCCGAAGCTGCGGTTCTCGACCACTAACAGCATTTGCCCGCCCGTGGTCATGCCGGTCATCGGCCCGACGCAGTCGTGGTGGTGGTTGGGTTCGAACTTGAATGCGCCACGCGCGGCCATGGCCTCGGCTTCAGCCAGATCAGCGGCCCAACCCTCAAACACGGCGATGCCCATCACCGCGCCGCGCATCGGGCCACACATCCGATCCCACCCGATCGGCGGCCCGGCGTGCAGGATCGTGCGGTCGGCGAGGTGCGGCAAGGCTTCGCGCGCGGCGACGACGTCGATCAGCACTGGCTCGGCGGACATGATGCGGCGTACCGTTTCGGCGTTTGCTGCGTCGATGCGGGCGGCGATGTCTGTCACGGGCGAGCTTTCACAAGTTGATAGGAGCGCGAGACGGACCTCGGATCAGGCCGCTTCGACCAATTTTTCGGCGGCATCCATCACATACCCAGCTTTGCCAACAGCGCCGCCATTTTCGGGTCGCCACCGGCGGGGGGGGACCATTGCACGTGGGTGACAGGCACACCTTGCGCGCGCAGTTCATCGGCGAAACTTTCGAGACCGATGTTGATGACGCGGACCGGTTGCGTCAGCAAAGACGCCGCGGATGAAGCGGCGCGTGCGGTGCTGGGCTGCTCAGTGTGCGGCATCGGCGTACACTTTGTAAGCTGCGTCCACGCCGACGCCGGCGGTCGTTGCAAATCCGTTGCGCCGCAGCACCGTCTCGAACGAGGCGAGGCATCTGAGAACGTTGGCCTTGCGGCAGACATAGCCCATCGTGCCGATACGCCAGACCTTGCCGTGCAGTGGCCCGAACGAGGTACCGATCTCGATGCCGAAATCGCCAAGCATTTCGGCGCGCACCTTGTCGCCATTCTTGATCGCTTTAGGAATGATCACGCCGGTGACGTTGGCCATGCGATGTCGGGCGTCGCCGTAGAGTTCGAGGCCCATCGCTTGCAGCCCGGCGCGCAAGGCCTCAGACGTGAGCACGTGGCGCGCGACTCCCTGGTCCAGACCTTCCTCGAGCACGACGCGGGCACACTCGCGCGCGGCGTACAGCATCGAGGCTGCTTCCGTGTGGTGGTTGAGAGCGCGTGGCCCCCAGTAGTCCATGATCATGGCAAGATCGAAATAGTTCGACTGGATGATCGGTCCGTTGCCCTCGATCAGATCGGGCGGCTTGATCCCGGCTTCAACGTGCTTGCGATGCTTGAGGATATCGACCACGCGCTCGTTGAACGTGACCGGCGCGACGCCGGGCGGGCCTGACAAGCACTTCTGCAATCCGGTGGCGACCATGTCGATCTGCCACGCGTCGGTCTCGAAGGTATTGCCGACCAGCGAGGCGGTGGCGTCGACGAACAGGATCGCATCGTGCTTGCGGCAAAGCGCACCGATGTCGGCAAGCGGCTGCAGCATCGTGGTGGAGGTGTCGCCCTGGCAGATCGCGACCATCCGTGGCTTGTGTTGCTTCAGCGCCGCCTCGATCTGGCCGGGCTCGAACACCGTGCCCCAGTCGACTTCAAGCGAGATAACCTCGGCGCGGGCGCGCTTGGCGATTTCCGTTTTCAAGTGCCCGAACCGGCCAAAGATCGGCACCAGCACTTTATCACCGGGCGCGATGACCGAATGCATGCAGGCTTCGAGGCCGGCGCGCGCGGTGCCGTCGATAAGCATTGTCTGTTCGTTGCGGGTGCGGAAGACCTGGCGATAAAGCGCCATAACCTGGCTCATGTAGCGGCGGAATTCTGGGTCGAATTGGCCCTGGATCGGCACCGACATTGCGCGCAGGACTCGCGGATAGAGATTGACCGGGCCAGGCCCCATCAACAGCCGTGGCGAGGGGTCCAGCTCCCCAAACAGTTCAGGCACTTCAGCCACTTCGGCCTCCTCGAACGATCGATGCACTGTCATACCCGCATGCTCGGCAGGTCGCAACCATGCGCCGGCTTGAGCCCTGTATCCGCCTGCGTGCCGCGCCCGGTTCCGGCGATTGTTCAGTATCTTGTGGTGCCGTGTTCAGATCATCTGCCTGGACAATCCAAAAATAATGCGCTTACGTTGTCGGGGTTGGCCGAACCTCGCATTTCCTTCGGCACTGTCATTTCCGCAATCGGCATTTCATAACCGGCACGGAGCAGCACATGTCCAAGTCGAATTCGATGACAGATCATGGCGAAACGGAGCACGGCGGACCCAGCGAGCACGGACCGAAACCAAACGCGGGCGGCGTCTCCAATCTCGTGTTCTTCGGCGATAGCCTCACCGACAACGGTAATTTGTTTGCAGCGTACGGCATTCCGCAACCGCCCTACTGGGATGGCCGCTTCTCAAATGGCCCGACGTATGCCGAGACACTACCGGGCCTGCTCGGAGTGGCGGCGGGCAACGTACAAAACTATGCGTTTGGCGGCGCGCGCGCGGTGCGCACGGGACCGACCGACCTCGATACGCAGGTAGCGACTTACCTCGCAAACCTCGGCGGCAGCCCTGCGCCGAAGGGCACGGAAGCTGTGCTCTACATCGGCAACAACGATTTTCTGAACTATACGCCGACCGCAGCCAATCCACCGCCGGCCGAAATCGCGATGATCATGGCGCACATCCAAGGTGCCATCCAGCAATTGCACGCCGTCGGCGTCGACAAAATCGTGCTGTTCACGCTGCCGGATTTTTCCATCACACCGGCGGGGCAGGCGCTGGCCACGACCAATCCGGCCCTGGTGGCCGGAGCCGACGCGCTGATCAATGCCAGCAACGACGCGCTGAAGGCCCTGGCCGCCGCCGACAACGCAGCCGGCATCCACGTGACGATCGTCGATGCGACGATCCTGGGGAATGCGGTGTCAGCCGACGGCCACGCCTTCGGGCTG
>JANXYD010000179.1 GCA_025350265.1 Hyphomicrobiaceae bacterium
CAGGCCACGTGGGTGGCCGGCGAACACGACTACGGCGCGGCCTATATCTACCCGCTCATCAATTTCGTTCCGCGCGCCTGGTGGCCAACCAAGCCGTACTCTACGGAATTCAGTATCGACTACTTCGTGTTGATCCCGACGGTAACAGGGTGGCAGCCCAATTACGGTGCGGCGATCGGGGCGGTGGGCGAGTCGTTCCTCGCCTTTTCCTGGTTGGGATTCATCCCATGGGGATTCGTAGGCTTTTTCAGTGGCCGATATGTTCAGCGCTGCTGGACGGCACCTTCGGTCATGAGCATCGGTCTGTTGTCGGCGGTGCTTGTGGGCTTAGTATTCTGGAGCACGCAGACGTTCGCGGCCTTTTTCAATGCTTGGTTTTTCACGGTCATACCGTTCTACGGTCTGCGGTTGTTGGCAGCGGTGCAGCGGCTGAGGTCACCGCCGCATCGGGTCGGCCAACCGCTCCGGGGCGGTGCGCTCCGCAGCACGCCGTTGCGAGACGCAGAAAGGCACTGAGAGCATGGTCGAGTGTGTTGCGGTCGTCTATCAGCTGGTACCCTATCACGACGCTCGTTTTTCAGCGGCTGCGCGACAAGTCGACCTTTCGGTGATCGAACTGCACGGCCAGAACCAGGGCATGGTTTGGTCCAGCGACGTCAATCGGCAATTTCCCACCCGATTGCTGGCACTGGCCAAGGATACGCCGCAAGGGGAGCTGACCGCAAAATTGTCTGAAGCCCTGGATCGCCTCGCGCCGAAGGTCGTCGCCGTGCAGGGGTGGGCAAGCGCGGCTGCATTGGATGCAATTTTGTTGGCACGCAGGCGCGGTGCCCAAATTATCGCCTTCTCCGAGAGCAACGTCTACGACCACCCGCGGCGGCCGGCGAAAGAGTGGCTGAAATCGCGCGTGTTGCGCCTGTGTGATGCAGCCCTGGTCGGCGGCCGTGACCATTTAGCCTATCTCGAAGCCTTGGGCTTTGGCCACGAACGGATTGCGCTCGGCTACAACGCCGTTGACAACGCCCACTTCATGCGACCGTCGGGTCTTGGATCGGTCGCTGTGAACCCGCTTGGCATCAATCCCGATCAGCCGCCGTATTTCCTGGTCGCGAGCAGACTGGCACCGGAAAAAAACCTCGTCACAGCGCTTGCGGCCTACGCCGCCTACAGGCGTTTGGCGCGCGGCCAGCCGTGGGATCTGCGCATCATCGGCGTCGGGCCGCTGGATGCGGAGTTGCGACGTCAGTCGCATGAACTGGGGCTCGACGGCAGCGTTCACTTTGAAGGCTTTCAAGGTTACGAAGTTCTGCCGGGGTTTTATCACCGTGCCGGCGCACTCTTGCACACGGCCACCCAAGAGCCCTGGGGACTGGTCGTCAACGAGGCGCTCGCGGCGGGACTGCCGGTGATTGTCTCCGATCGTTGCGGGAGCTGCTGCGAACTCGTCCGCGACGGCCAAAACGGCTTTGTCGTTGATCCTTTGGACATCGGCGCCATTGCCGCGCGGATGGCGGCGCTCGCCAATGGCGACGTCGATCGCGAAGCCTTCGGCCGAGCCAGCAGCGCGATCGTCGCCGAGTGGGGGCCGGAGCGGTTCGCTAGCGGCTTTCGTGCAGCGGTGTCGATCGCGCTATCGCGGCCGGCGCGACCGACGGCAGTGGATCGCGTTGCGGTCAGATCGCTCGCCGCATGGATGTGACACTGTTGACAGCGCACCTGTCTCGGAGTTCGGGGGGCTTTGCCGCCTCGATTCCGGGCATGCGCCGCGCCTTGGAAAGTCACCGGGATGTGCGGGTCCGCATCGTCGGTCTCGCGGACAGCGAGCATCCCGACGACTGGGCGCTGTGGGGACCACGGGTCGGTGCCGTCGCGCAGACGGGACCGCGTGCCGTGGGCTTCGGCCGAGACTTGGGGCGTGCGATCGCGGCAGGGAACCCTGACGTCGTCGACGCACAGGGCATCTGGATGTATCCATCTGCCGCTTCCCTGATGTGGCACCGCAAGTCAGGCAAGCCCTACGTGGTCACGCCGCGCGGTATGCTGGACCCATGGGCACTGTCGGTGGCGCGACCCAAAAAGGCCCTCGCCTATATGGCTTTCGAGCGCCAGCACCTAGCGCGTGCCGCATGCCTGAGAGCAACCTCGGAACTGGAGGCGGAAAACTTTCGTGCCTTCGGCCTCACCAATCCGATCGCAGTGATCCCTAATGGCTTGGACGTTCCGCTCCTGGGCAAACGGCCGGACAGCGAGCGGCGCCGTTTGCTGCTCCTGAGCCGCCTGCACCCGAAGAAGGGCATAGACGTACTGCTGGCAGCCTGGGCACGGCTTGAGGCGCGCTACGCCGATTGGGATCTGGTGATTGCTGGACCGGACGAGAAAGGGCATCGCGAGCAGATGCAAGCTTTGGCCCGTTCATTGAACGTTGGCCGCGTCACTTGGCTCGACAGCGTCACGGGCGACGCTAAAGACGGCCTTTACCGCGCATCTGATGTTTTCGTATTGCCAACGCGGGCTGAAAATTTCGGACTGGTGATCGCGGAGGCGCTTGCCAACGAAGTGCCGGTCATCACCACGCGGCACGCGCCGTGGTCGGGCCTTCAATCGCAGGCGTGCGGCTGGTGGATCGAGCTTGGCGAGGATGAGTTGGTCGCGGCGATGAACGAGGCCATGCAACTGCCACGTGCCGAACTGCATGCGCGCGGTGCTCGCGGCCGGGCCTGGGTTGCCATGGAATATGGCTGGGACGCCATCGGCGACAAGTTGGTGGCGATGTACGAATGGGTGTCGGGACGAGGCACCCGGCCGGCCTTCGTCATCACATGACAACCAACCCTAGGAAACCGTATCTTTCATTCGAAGGGCTTCACGGCCCGACGCAGTCACGACGCTCAGCGACCAAGGATCAATGCTGATGGAATACGGCGACAAGCGCCACGGCAGCCAACCACTGTCTGACGTGCAGCAGGGCAATCGTAGCTGGTGGACAAGCCAGACGATGTCCTACGACTGGAACGACAAGATCAAGCATGAGCGTTTTTCACAGGCGTGGTTCGACGACGTCGATCGACGTTTTATCCACGGGCATCGCTATTTCGCTCACAATGACAAGCCGTTCGGCAATATCATTCCTTACGATAAGATCGCAGGCAAGCGCGTGTTGGAGATCGGCTGCGGCATGGGCTTGCACACCGAACATCTGGTTCGGTCGGGCGCTCAAGTGACGTCCATCGATCTTTCCCCGACTTCGGTCGAGGCTACGACACGGCGGCTTGAACTCAAGGGTCTGAAGGCCGACGTCCGCCCGATGGACGCGCAAGTGATGGACTTTCCGGATGCGAGCTTCGATTTCGTGTGGTCCTGGGGCGTTATCCACCACTCGGCGATGACCGGTCGCATCGTCCGGCAGATTCATCGCGTCCTGGTGCCGGGCGGCGAGTCCCGGGTCATGGTTTACAATCTTGAAGGAACGCCAGCCTACGTAACGATGATGCGCCGCTACGTGACCGGCTATTGGCGCGGCCGCTCGCTCGACGAACTGCTGTGGAAAGATACCGACGGCTTTACGGCGCGCTATTACAGCAGGGATCAGCTCAGGGATTTGTTCGCGACATTCTTCGACAAGGTCACGATCGAGAGTTATGGCCAGGACGCCGACGCGGTGCCGCTGCCGCATGCCTTGCGGGGTGCGGTGCTGAAGGTGTTGGGCGATAAACGGGCTGCGCGCATCGCCAATCGGCGTGGTGCATTCCTGTTCGCAATCGCCGAGAAGTCTGCCTGAAGTTTTCCCTTCTAGTTTGGATCACACACAGCAATGAAGATTTGGGAGCGCCATGGACCGCTCGAGTTGCCGGTTTATGTCGGCCTCGTCATCCTGCGGCGCGGTTGCGAGCAGATCAGGCTCTGGTATTGGCGCACCGCCTTCGGCTGGTCGATAGGACGCGGCGTGAGGGTTCACTGGTCGGTATCGATCCCGCGCCGATTGAAGGTTCGATTGGCGGACGGTGTGTCGATTGCCAAAGGCGTGATCATCGACGTGGAGGTCGAGGGAGGGGCGCTAACGATCGGCGACCACGCCAATGTTGCCGACGGCTGCTCACTCGACGCATCGGGTGAATTGACGCTCGGGCGAAATGTCACCCTGTCTTCCGGAGCCAAAGTTTTCACCCATTCGCATGGCCGCAATCCGCGCAGTCCGCCAAAGGCCTATGCGCTGCGGGTCGAGGATGATGTTTGGCTCTGCAACGGTGCCATGATATTGGCCTCAACGAAGATCGTCGGCGCGCGTTCAGTGATCGGACCGTACGCAGTCGTCCGGGAACCGGTTCCCGAGGGCGCGATGATCGTGACGACGTGCGACGTATATGCGGAAACCGGGGCTAGCTCGGCGCCGAAAGCTGGCCGCTTGCTCGGCACACAATTTGGTGGACCGGGTCGAGACCAATGAACAATCACATGACAAAGCGGGTAGCTCGCGCAGGCGCGTCGACATAAATGTGTGGGATAATTTCAGTTTTTGCCTACCATCCGAATGCGCCGGTGCTCGACATCGCCGCGGTTGCGGCCGCGCGCGACCGCATGACCCACCGTGGTCCCGATGCCGCCGATCTTTGGACCAATGACGACCGGCGGGTGGTGCTGGCGCATCGCAGGCTCGCGATCATCGACCTCAGCCCGCAAGGTGTGCAACCGCTTGTTTCAGTCGACGGGCGTCTGCGAATTGTCTTCAACGGGGAGATCTACAATTACAAGGAACTGCGCCGGGAACTCTCCGCTGTCGGCGAACGCTTCCGCACCGAGACCGATACGGAAGTCATTCTCGCAGCCTACAACCGCTGGGGGCGCGATGGTCTTAAACGGTTGCGCGGCATGTTCGCGTTTGCGCTCTGGGACG
>JANXYD010000195.1 GCA_025350265.1 Hyphomicrobiaceae bacterium
GAATGCAGCACTCAGGAGTTGCCATGTCGAGCCAATCAGCAGCTGCCACCGATCGCGCCGCCGTCGAAGCCGTCGTCAAGACCTACCTCGATGGCCTCTATGAGGGCGATGCCGATAAGTTGGCCGCTGCTTTCCATCCGACCAGCGCGCTCGCCCAGGTGCACGACGGCAAGCTCCAGGTCACCCCGCGTGACGCCTGGTTCGAGGGCGTGCGCACGCGCCCGTCGCCGAAGTCCAAAAACCTCGCACGCCACGACGAGGTCGTCTCGATCGACATCACCGGACCGACCATGGCGTTCGTCAAGCTCAAGTGCGCGATACCCCCGCGCTTCTTTACCGACCAGCTCTCCCTGCTGAAAATCGACGGCCGCTGGCAGATCGCCCAGAAAGTCTTCCAGACCGAGATGCGCTGATATAGATCGCTTTGATCTGTCTCTTGCTTGCTGCACAACCGTTTGCGTGTGCCGCATGGGGTCGGCCATTCGGAGCAACAACGGGGTTGAAACTCTGACAGTTGGCCCTATTCCGCCGGCACCACCACTGCCGCTGGAGTGGCTGTCGCACGCGACCGTCCCACCAGCCGGTGATGCAGGCGGTCGAGCAGCAGGTACACAGCTGGCGTGGTGTAAAGCGTCAGTATCTGGCTCACCACCAAGCCGCCGATGATCGTGATGCCCAGTGGCCGCCGCAGTTCGGCCCCCGGCCCCGTCGCAATGGCCAGCGGGATCGCACCCAGCAGGGACGCCAGTGTCGTCATCAATATCGGTCGGAAGCGGGCGCGGGCGGCTTCGAAAATCGCTTTTTCCGGCGTCAGCCCGCGCGTGCGTTCGCCTTCCAGCGCAAAATCCACCAGCATGATGCCGTTTTTCTTGACGATGCCGATCAGCAAGACGATGCCGATGAAGGCGATCAAGGACAGCTCCATGCCGTAAAGCTGCAGAGCGATCAAAGCGCCGAGCCCCGCCGACGGCAGCGTCGAAATGATGGTCAGTGGATGGGCGAGGCTCTCGTAGAGAATGCCGAGCACGATGTAGACAGCCAACAGTGCCGCCACGATCAGTAACGGCTGCGAGCCCGCCTGCGCCGCAAACGCCTTGGCATCGCCCGCAGCTTCCGCGTGGATCGTTTCCGGCAACACCAGTTTGGCAATGGTTTTATCGAGCGCCGTGCGGGCGTCGTCGATCGATGCCCCCTCGACCAGATTGTAGCTGATCGTCACCGCCGGGAACGGTCCTTGATGGTTGACCACGAGCGGCGCGACCCCCGGCTCGACCTTGATGACGTTCTTCAACGGCACCTCGACGCCTTTCGCGCCCGCCACGAACATGCGGTCGAGATCGCTGGGCCCGCGCTGGTAGCGGGGATCCACTTCCAGAATGATGCGGTATTGATTGCGTGGGCCGTAGATCAGCGACACCTGCCGCTGCGCGAAAGCGTTGTTGAGCGCGTTGTTGATATCAGCGGTGGCCACGCCCATGCGCGCGCTCGCCACCCGGTCGATGGTGATGTTGAGCTGGTTGCCGCCTTGCTCGCGGTCGGTCGTCACGTCGACGAAGTTGGGCAGCTTGCGCACCCGTTCCAGCACTTTCGGCACGGCGGCATAGAGGTCGTCGGCGTTCGGACCCCACAGGGTGAACTGATAGTTGGCTTTGCTCTGCCGTCCGCCCGCGCGCACGTCCTGGACCGGAAACATGAAGGTGCGGATGCCTTCGACGGCGGCCAGCGGCCGGCGCAAGCGGTCGATCACCTGTTGCGATGTGGTGCCGCCGCGCTCGGCCAACGGCCTCAGCGCAATGAACATGCGGCCAGCGTTTGATGTTGGATTGAAGAACGACGCGCCGGTCGAGGCCCCGATGTGTTCGACCGCTGGATCTTTCAGAATGATATCGACGAGCTTGCTCTGCAACTCGTTCATCTTCTCGAACGACACGTCGGCTGCGCCTTCGGTCTGCGCCGAGATGAGACCGGCGTCGTCCTGCGGAAAGAAGCCCTTCGGCGTCTTGACGTAGAGATTGACGGTGGCGGCGATGACCGCGATCAGCACCAGCAGCGTCGACCACTTCCAGCGGATGACGACCGCGAGTGTGTTGGCGTAGGCATTCTCCATCGCCGTCAGCGCGCCTTCGACAATGCGGTCAAATCGCGTGGCGGTGGCACTCGCGGGCCCCTTGACGAAGTGGGCGCAGATCATTGGCGTCACCGACAGCGAGACCACGGTCGACACGATGATGGCGAACGCCAGCGTAACCGAGAATTCGCGCAGCAGGCCGCCGACGATGCCGCCCATGAACAGCAGCGGTATGAACGCCGCCAGCAGCGAAATCGAGATCGACACTACCGTGAAGCCGATCTGGCGCGCCCCCGCCAGCGCCGCCCGCATCGGCGGCATGCCGTCTTCCATGTTGCGGAACATGTTCTCGATCATGACGATGGCGTCGTCGACGACGAAGCCCACCGAAACAGCCAGCGCCATCAGCGTCAGGTTGTTGATCGAGAAGTGGGCGAGCCACATGGCGGCCAGCGTGCCCGCCAGCGACAGCGGCACCGTGACGCCGGCCGCCATCGTCGGGCTGGCGCGGCGCAAAAACACAAACACCACCAGCATCACCAGCACGATGGCCAGCGTCAGCGTGAATTCCATGTCGCGGACCGATGCGCGAATGGTCAGCGTGCGGTCGCTCATGATGGTGAAGGTGATGCCCGCCGGCACGAACCGCTGCAACTCCGGCAGCAGCGCCTTCACGCGGTCGACGGTGTCGATGACGTTGGCCTCGCCATCCTTGGTGATGAACAACAGCACCGACGGCGAGTGATCGAAAGTGGCCGCTGACTGCGTATTGCGCGTGCCCTGCTCGACGGCGGCGACGTCGCCGAGGTGAACCACGACGCCACCAATCGACTTGATGACCAACTGCTTGTAGTCCTGCACGGTGACGAGTTGGGCGTTGGTCTCGATGGCTGTTAGCGTCGTGGTGCCGTCGATTGCGCCGAGCGGGGTGACGACATTGGCGTTGGTGAGGGCCAGGCGCACATCTTCTATCGACAGTCCCAACGCCGACAGCTGGCTGGGATTGACCTTGACGCGGATCGCCGGTTGCTCGGCACCGGAGATGGTGACCTGCGCCACGCCTTCAACCTGCGCGATGCGTTGGGCGATGACGGAATCGGCCACGTCGTAAATGGCGCTGCCGGGCATCGTGGAAGACGTCAGCGCGATGATCAGGATGGGGGCAGCGGCCGGGTTGGCCTTGCGGAATGCGGGCAGTGCCGGCAGGTCGCTGGGCAAGTCAGAAAGTGCGGCGTTGATGGCTGCCTGCACGTCGCGCGCGGCATTGTCGATCTTGCGCGAGGGATCAAACATCATCGAAATGCGCGTCGAGCCGAGGCCATTTGAAGAGGTGAGTTCGGTGACGCCGGCTATCTCGCCGAGGCGACGTTCGAGCGGGGCCGCGACCGTCGCCGCCAT
>JANXYD010000248.1 GCA_025350265.1 Hyphomicrobiaceae bacterium
GGCGCGCGATCGCATCCTGCTGAAGCTCGATCTATCCGGCCGTGTGCCGCTCGGCGATTTTGGAACCATTAAGCAATTGCTGGACGCGCTCGCCTATGGCTTGACGCATTTGGACGCCGACGTTGGCGCCATCGAGACCCGCACTGGCGCCGATGATCTCGGAGCATTCGGTCAGGGCACGATCGCCACGATTGCGCAGCGGCTCGCCACCTTGAGTGCATCCAGCGATGCGGCCGAGCAACAGAACGCGACGCGCGCGTTGCGCGAGTTGGCGAAGCTCGTGGGGCAAGCATCATGATCCGTTTGCGCGCGCTGCGTATGGCCAACGTCGGACGCTTCAGCGCGCCCATAGCGCTCGAAGGGCTCGGTGACGGGCTCAACGTGCTGTCCGGGCCAAACGAACTCGGCAAGTCGACGCTATTGCGCGCGCTCGAAGTGGTGCTGACCACCAGATATGGATTGGACAACGAACTGCTCCGCAACCTGGTCCCCAACGGTGGCGGCACGCCCGTCATCGAGGCAGAGTTTGAAGCCGAAGGACATTTGTGGCGTATCCACAAGCAATACCTAAATGGTGCGACGGCCGTATTGCAGGACCTCACCGCCGGTACGGAATTCAAAAAAGCTGGAGCCGAGACGCGTCTCGCAGCCCTGATCGAAGGACCGGCCGATCTCAAGAACCGCTTCGGCATGTTGTGGGTCAAGCAGGATGACGGGCTCAAGCCGGTTGCGCCCGAGACCATGGGCGGCGGGCTGGCGGCGCTGATCATGAGCGAAGTCGATGCCGTGGCGCTCGACGCGCCCGCGCGGCTCGTGCACAAGGCTATTCAGGACGCCTTGAAGACCCTGCAGCAACCGAAAAATCGCATGCCCAAGGCCAACGGCGCGTGGGCGAATGCCGTCGCATCGAATGATGAGGCGGTCAAGCGCCTCGTGACCGCAGAGGCCCGCGCCAGGGAGCAAGCGGCGCGGCTGGACAAACTGGCCGCTCATACGACCGAGCGCCGCGCTCTGCTCACCCCGCAAGCGGTGGCGATGCGGTCGGAAGCCCTCGATGCTGCGCGCCTACGATATGCGAAGGCAGTCGAAGCGCACCAACAGCGTCGCGAGGCCGGGCAAAGCCTGTCGAAAGCGCTCACCGCGTTGCAGTCTGCCGAACACGCGGAGAAGTCATTGCGTGCGGCCATCGACGAGTGCGCCAAGCTCAAGTCGCAGAGTACGGTCGATCAGGCATTGCTTGAGGAACTCGCCAAACGCCGCGACGATTGCGCGGCCGATCTTGCCGCGATGCGTGCGCATTCAGAGAGCGAAGCTGCGGCCGGTGCGGCACTTGAGGCCAACCTCGAAGCCGCACGCCAAGCCGCGCGTGCCAGCGAAGCAGCCATTGAGCGCGATCGTTTGGCCGAGCGCATCGGCGACGTGCGTCAGGCGCTCGCCGCGGCGGATCGAGCACGCGCCGAGGCTTCCGCGCTCGCCGGTACGACAGAGGCGCGCGTCAAAGCGCTCGGGGCAGCTATTGCCAAGCTCGCTGAACTCGATGCGGCGGTGCCCGAGGTCACGATCACACTCAAGCCCGGTGGCGGCGGCCGCATCGTCATCGACGGCCAACCGCTCGCGAACGGCATCACGCTCAATCCGCACGCGCCGCTCACGCTCGACATTGCCGGCATCGGCCGTATCGTCATCGCCCCCAACCCGGCAACGGTCAGCGGCACCCGGCGCGACGCCCGCGAGCGGACGCGTGCCGAAATCGAGACGACATTTGTGACATTGGGCGTCGCCACCTTTTCGGACGCCGAGACGCGCCTGTCGGCCAAACTTGCGGCAGATGCCTCGGCGCGTGACGCGGCGATCGTGCTGCAGGCGCTTGCGCCAAACGGCATCGATGCCCTGGTCGCAGCCCATGCCGACCTCTCGGCCCGCGCAGCGCTCGCGACCGAAAACTTCGACAGTGCGTCGATTGACGCGCTGCAGGGCAAGCTCACTGCGCATCGCATCGCCCACAACGCTGCGGCCGCAGAGGTCCAGCGAAAGCAAACGGCCCACACCGACTTGCGCGAACAGGCGGCGCGTCTGGAAACTGCGGCCGCCAGCCGGGCCGAACGCATTGCCACGCTCGAACACACCTTCGGTGACAGCGCAGCGCAGCATTCCGCACACGTGGCGACGGCAACGAAACTCGACACGGCTCGCACGCACTTCAGCGATGCCAAAAGCGCCGCCGACGCCTGGGCGGCAAATCCGGATGCCGACCGCGTCGACGCAATTGCCACCGAGATGCGTACTGCCGAAGCTGCAGTCGCCACGGTCGAGGCACGCCGGGTCGCCCTTGATCAAGCCATCTTCGGGGTGGAAAGCGAATTGCGCGTTGCCTGTGACGAGGATATCGAGTCGGAACTGGAAACGGCGCGCGCCGCAGCCCAGGTCACTACGGCGCGGCTGGCCGATGTCGATGCCGAAGTGAAGGCGTTGAACCTGCTCGATCGCGAGTTTCGCAGCCTCGGCGATGCCGGTCGCCGTGAATGGTCCGGTCCCATCCTGCAACGCATCAAGCCCTATCTTATCCGCGTGTTTCCCGACGCAGCGCTGGAACTCGATGAAAAGTTGATACCGGCGCAGTTATTGCGCGATGGCCGCAAGGAGGCTCACGATCAGCTCAGTCGCGGCACACAGGAGCAGATTGCCATTCTGGTGCGATTGGGGCTGGCACGGCTGCTTGCCGACCGAGGCCACGCCGTGCCGTTGATCCTGGATGACGCGCTCGTCTATGCGGACGATTGGCGCATCGCGCAGATGTTCAAAGCGCTAGAGGACGCGGCGCGCCTGCATCAGGTGATCGTCCTCAATTGTCGCAAACAAACCTTCGCCGCCCTCGCTCATGCGCCTGGCGCGAAAGCGCTGGCGTTCGAGACCTGGGTGCCGTCGGCACTGGCGGCGTGACCGGAGAACACCGTGGCCAAACCCGCCAAATTTCAATTCGTCTGCCAGAACTGCGGCGTCGCGCACTCGAAGTGGGCGGGCAAATGCGCCGGCTGCGGCGAATGGAACACGCTGCAGGAGGAAGCCGACGTGGCCGCGACGCCCGGCTCCGGTCTGCGCTCCGGTGGTGGCAAGGGGCGCCTGGTGGCGCTGGAAACCCTAGCGGGTTCGACGCGCGAAGCACCGCGCATGCCCACGGGCATGGCCGAAGTCGATCGCGTCACCGGTGGCGGCATCGTGCCCGGATCGGCGCTGTTGATCGGCGGCGAGCCCGGCATCGGCAAATCCACATTGTTACTCCAGCTCACCGCCAAACTCGCGAACCAGGGGCGGCGCGCGCTGTATTTTTCCGGGGAGGAGGCCACCGCCCAAGTACGTCTTCGCGCCGAGCGGTTAGGGCTGCGCGATGCGCCGGTCGCGCTGGCGTCGGAAACCAACCTCTCCAACATCCTGGCCACGCTCGACGCCGAGAAACACGCCGACCTCGTGGTGATCGATAGTATCCAGACGCTGTGGGCCGATGGCCTCGACGCGGCCCCCGGCACGGTCAGCCAAGTGCGTGCCGCCACGCAAACCCTGATCCGCTACGCCAAACAGGCGAGCGTGGCGGTGCTGCTGGTCGGGCACGTCACCAAGGAAGGCAGCATCGCCGGCCCGAAGGTGATCGAGCATATGGTCGACACTGTGCTCCATTTCGAGGGCGATCGCGGCCATCCATTCCGCATCCTGCGCAGCATCAAGAACCGGTTCGGTGCCACCGACGAGATCGGGGTTTTCGAAATGGCGCAGGAGGGCCTCGTGGAGGTGGAAAATCCATCCGCGCTGTTCCTCGGCGACCGCGATGCGTCGGCCCCTGGCTCGGCAGTGTTTGCCGGCATGGAGGGCACGCGCCCGTTGCTGGTGGAAATCCAATCGTTGGTGGCACCCTCGGCCCTCGGGACGCCGCGCCGCGCCGTGGTCGGCTGGGATGCGAGCCGGCTGGCGATGCTTTTGGCTGTGCTGGAAGCGCGGTGCGGGGTCTCGTTCGCCAAGCACGACGTGTATCTGAACGTGGCTGGCGGCCTCAAGATTACCGAGCCGGCGGCTGACTTGGCGGCCGCCGCGGCGCTGCTGTCGTCGATGGCCAACGTGGCCTTGCCGCAAGACGAGGTTTACGTCGGTGAAATATCGCTTTCGGGAGCCATTCGCCCCGCCGGTCACATGATCTCCCGGTTGAAGGAAGCGCAGAAATTGGGCTTCAAACGCGCGGTCATGCCGGCCGGCGGCGACCTGGACACCTCGGTATTCACCATGGCGATAAAGCGGCATCCGCATCTTCAGGCCTTGACCGCCGTACTAATGCCTGACTGATAACGTATCGCATGACTGGGAATGTGCCTAAATGGCAGACGGTGGTGGATATTGTCCGGGGTAGCGAGCAACAGCGTCCTGAATCGTGATAACCGCCGAAACGGATGTCTCACCCCGGACGGCAACTGGGGCAGGGATCGCGGGCAATTGCCGAGGGTTTGATCGATGACGGGTTCCTATCTGGATGCAGCGATCCTGGCGCTGGCGCTCATCTCGGGCTTGCTCGCCATGTATCGCGGGTTCAGCCGCGAGGTGCTGTCGATCGGCTCCTGGATCGCCGCCGCCGCCGCCGCCGCCTATTTCATCGTGCTGCAAAAGCCGCTCGCCGAGCATATTTCGACGCAGATGGGCATCCCCAACGTGCAGATCACGCAAATCGGTGTCGGTGCCATTATCTTCCTGATAACCTTGATCATTGTGCACATGATCACGTCGCGCCTCTCCGACCTGGTCCTCGACAGCCGGGTCGGCATGATCGACCGAATGCTGGGCTTCATGTTCGGCGTGGCGCGCGCTTTCCTGCTGGTGCTGGTGCCGTACATGGGGCTGAGCGCTGCGGTCGAGAAGAAGGAAAATCAGCCCGAGTGGGTGACGAAATCCTGGTTCGTCAGTCAGATGGTCGAGCCGACCGGCATTCCACTCGCCGCCTATCTGAAGGCGAAAGCTGAAACGATCATGGCCAAGAAGCAGGAAAAAACCTGAACAGCGTTACTGTAGCCGGTATGCCTCGCGTTGAATTGTCGCCTGTGTCGCGGTAGCAATGATGTCGTGAAGTCGCTATGTGACTGGCTCGTGACGACGGCTCGTCACGTGCAAACCCGAGGCCACCATGGTGCACCATCTGATGACGACCCGTCCGATGCCAACCACAGACGCTCGCCTCGCAGATGAAGTATTCGATCCGGACGGCGATCGTCTCAAAGAAGAATGCGGCGTTTTCGGCATTTTTGGCCAGCCAGAGGCCGGCGCGTTGACCGCGCTTGGCCTGCATGCCCTGCAGCATCGTGGCCAGGAAGGCTGCGGCATCGTCACCAGCGACGGAAAACAGTTCAACATCGAACGCAGGCAAGGCCTGGTGGGCGACAATTTCAGCCGCCGCGACGTCATCGAACGCTTGCAGGGCAACATTGCCATCGGTCACAACCGTTACTCCACCACGGGTGAAGTGGCGCTCCGCAACGTGCAGCCGTTTTTTGCCGACCTCGACACCGGTGGCTTTGCGCTTGGCCATAATGGCAACCTCACCAACGCCCACAAGTTGCGTCGCGAACTGATCGAAACCGGCGCGATGTTCCATGCCACCTCTGACACCGAGGTTGTATTGCACCTCGTCGCTCGCTCGAAAAAGAAGCGCATGGTCGAACGGTTCATCGAGGCGCTGATGCGCATCGAAGGTGCCTACGCCTTCGTCGCCATGACCAAGGACATGCTGATCGGCGCCCGCGACCCCGTCGGCATCCGCCCGCTGGTGCTCGGCAAAATCGGCTCGTCGTTCGTGCTGGCGTCGGAAACGTGCGCGCTCGATATCGTCGGTGCCGAATTCGTGCGCGAAATCGAAAACGGCGAAATCGTCATCATCACCAAGGATGGCATCGAGAGCCACTGTCCGTTCGGCAAGGCCGTGGCGCGGCCGTGTGTGTTTGAATACATCTACTTCGCGCGGCCCGACAGCATCGTCGGCGGTCGGCAGGTCTATGATGTGCGCAAGGCCATGGGCGCGCAATTGGCCAAGGAAACACCGGTCGCCGCTGACGTCATCGTGCCCATTCCCGACGGTGGCGTCCCCGCCGCGATCGGCTTCAGCCAGGCGAGTGGCATTCCATTCGAGCTCGGCATCATCCGCAACCACTACGTCGGCCGCACGTTCATCGAACCCGAACAACAAATTCGGCAATTGCGCGTCAAGCTCAAGCATTCCGCCAACCGGTCCGTCGTCAAGGGCAAACGCGTCGTGCTGATCGACGACAGCCTCGTGCGTGGCACAACAAGTATGAAAATCGTGCAGATGATGTTTGAGGCGGGTGCCGCCGAAGTGCACATGCGCATCTCCAGCCCGCCGATCACGCATCCTGATTTCTACGGCATCGACACGCCGCGCACCACGGAGTTGCTGGCCGCCAATCGCAGCATCGAAGAGATGCGCGAATACATGGGCGCGACCAGTCTCGCCTTCATCTCTGTCGACGGCATCTATCGTGCCATGGGCTTCAATGGCCGCGACATCAGACATCCGCAGTTTACCGACCATTGTTTCACCGGCGACTATCCGACCCGCCTCGTCGATCACGACGGCATCGAGGATGATCCGCAATTATCGCTGCTGTCGGAGATGCGCCCGCTGTGAGCGCGTCCACTGCTTTACTGCCGCGCATGGACGGCCGCATTGCGCTGGTAACGGGGGCGACCCGCGGCATTGGTCGCGCGGTAGCGATGGCCTATGCAAAAGCCGGTGCGCATCTGATCCTCACCGGCCGCACCTCGGGCGCTTTGACCGAACTCGACGACGACATCCGCAGCCTCACCGGCAAGCCCGGCGGTGCAACGCTGATCACCTTGAATCTCAAGCATGGCGACAAGATCGACACGCTCGGCCCCACGCTTTACAGCCGGTTCGGAAAGCTCGACGCGCTGGTTTCGTGCGCCGGCATTCTCGGCACTTTGTCGCCGATCGGGCATATAACGACGGAGGGCTGGGCCGAGGTGATGGAGATCAACCTCACCGCCAATCTGCGACTGATCCGCACGCTGGGCCCGCTTCTGGAACGGTCGCATGCTGGCCGCGCGATATTCGTCACGTCGGGTGCGGCGCAGGCCCGAAACGCCTATTGGGCGCCCTATGCGGTGTCGAAGGCCGGCCTTGATGCTCTGGTCAAAACCTACGCCCAGGAAATCGCCAACACGAACGCGCGCGCCAACCTTTTGA
>JANXYD010000272.1 GCA_025350265.1 Hyphomicrobiaceae bacterium
AAACCGATAAATACAGCGACTAAACCGAATATTGCAACTTGTTTTGCTTTCATAAAAAACCTCTAAAATTAAACCAGCATTGTTTGCGGATATGGCAGGACAGCCACGCGTTGTGGCAATCGAGCTACAGCGTTGACTATCTTCAAAAACAGCACTTGGAAAATGGCGCGACTAGGTCTATGTGAGAAGCGATAGATTGCAAGAGACCTGTCATTGTGTTGGAGACGACGTCCCAGCAGTGACGCATTCTCAAGGGCGAACGTCCACCGGCAACAAATCTCAGTGTCTCGATGTCAGTGTTTCGCCCAGTCCAGTCGAGCAGTTCCTCCTGGTTTGGTAGCGAGTCGCCGAAGCTTTTCGAAGCACTCGATCGTCGGCCCCGCTGTCGTTGATAACAGGCTCGATTAATCCCTGCGCAATGAACTGGTTGAAAAGTGTCGCGCAGCCTAAGGCGGAAGGTCACCGCTTCAAGTGACTTAAGTGGCCTGCGCCGTTGAGATGGTGTGCGCCGTCGAATGTCGAGCTAAAGTGGACGTACCCGACAGGTGTCATGTCACGCTATTGCGCCTGGGGCGCGACCTGACGCGCGCTTGGAAGGTCGAGACCGGCCGCTCGCGTTCAAATGTTTCTAGGCAAGAAAAAATGAGTTTAATGCAGTGTGGCGACGAATGTCCTCAATGTGGACGTGTCTCGCGCGTGCCGGTCGCGGTTCCGTACAATTCGCAAACCATTGCCTATCCATTGATAGATTGCAATTCTCAGCAGGAGCTTAAAATCCAGTGAGGCCAGGTCAGCATCAGCAAAACCGGCGCGGTCGGGGACGTAACAACGGCAACACCAGCCAAGCGTCGTCGTCGAGCAATAACAATCGCAAGGGGGGAAATCCCCTTTCGCGCAGTTTCGAGTCAAATGGCCCCGACGTAAAAGTTCGCGGCACCCCGGCGCATATCGCCGAAAAATATTTGACGCTGGCGCGGGACGCACAGACGTCAGGCGATCGGGTGCTGGCGGAAAATTATCTGCAGCACGCAGAGCACTACAATCGCATCATCATGGCCTATCGGGAGCAGTTCCAAACTCCTGGCGAAGTTCCAGCGGGCAGTCAGCCCAGGCGCATGCCGGGCATGGACGGTTTCGATCTCGCCGACGAGATGGGCGACGATGATGGCAACGGCGATGGTGGCGATGATTTCGGCGGCGGGCCGCAACCCAATTCAACGCAGACGGTCAACGCTGCTCCACAATCCGGCACCAACGAGGGCGGCAACCAGGGCGGCAATTATAATAGCAACCAGGGCGGCAATCCGGGCAACAACCAGGGCGGTCAGCATCAGCGTCAGCCGTATCGTCAAGATAATCGTGGCGACGGACGTCAAGACCGCTTTGAAAGAAACGGCAACGGCGATCGTAACGGCGACAACCAGAACCGCGGCGATCGTCCCTTCCGGCGCGATGGCCAGCAGAACAATCGCTTTCGCGACCGTAACGACCGTAACGACCGCAACGGCAACAGGCCGCAACCGCCCAATGCCAATCCCAATGCCGGCGGCAATGCCAATGGCAATGGCGGCGGCAATGCGAACAGCGAGCGTGGCGCAGAGCGGCCCTTCGAGCCCCGGTTTGACCGTAACGACGGCCGCAACGATGCCCGTAACGACGGTAACCGAGGCGATTTCCGTGGTGATCGCGGACCGCGTCCCGATCGCCCGGTCAGAGTAGAGCGGCCGGTGCAGTCGCACGTGCAGCCGACATCACATCAACCGCAGGCAGAACCGGCGCCGCTGCCGCAGAGCCACGTCGAGGCACCGATCACCCCCGTCTTCGCGCCGTCGATGGCCATCGATGTGCCGGTGCCGGCATCGATCGCGATTCCAACAGTCGCACCGGCTACTCCAACGCGGCGGCGTCAACCCGTTTCTGAAGCTGCTGTGGCGGGGAACGATACGCCTGAGTTCCTGCGGCGTCCCGTGCGGAGATCGCGGGCGGCCGTCGCGCCGGTTGCCGATGCTGCGGCTGAAGTTTCGGTGGACACGAAGCCAGCGAGTTCCGACACTGGCGAACCCGATCAGGGTTCGTGACGCCAGTCGCTCGCCTCGACGCGTGCGGTTGCGAACAACGCTTTCGATAGTCGTGAATGCTATCAAACCCGGAGGCTGCGGCGTTGCAAACGTCGTTGGTTGTCCGGGTTTTTCGTGTCGTCAATTGCAGTTTGACTTGTCGTCGGCGATCGCAAAAGGTTCCCCGAACATGCAGGCTTTCGAAAACGTTCAAAACAGCGCTCCGGAGTTTGGCCGATGACCACAGCGCAGCGCGACCGAGTGCATTTCTTTCTGCTCAACGTCGGCCATTTTCTTGATCATCTGTTCACGCTGGTGATCGCGACGGTGGCGGTGACATCGCTGCGGTCGGAGTGGGGGCTGTCATACGATCAGGTGCTTTCGTATGCGATGCCGGGCTTTTTTGCGTTCGGCGTTTTCGCGCTGCCGGCGGGCTGGCTTGCCGATAAGTGGAGCCGCGAGGGCATGATCGCGGTGTTCTTCATCGGCATCGGGCTGGCATCGATACTCACGGCCCTGGCGCAGTCGCCGTTGCAAATCGGCTTGGCGCTATTCGTCGTCGGCGTGTTCGCAGCAATCTATCATCCGGTGGGGTTGGCGATCGTCACGGAGCGCTGGAAGAACACCGGCATGCGGCTGGCTGTCAACGGCGTGTGGGGTAATCTCGGCGTCGGCAGTGCGGCGCTGATCACCGGCTATTGCATCGATCATGGCGGCTGGCGCGCGGCGTTCGCCGCGCCGGGCATCGTCTCGATCGTGTTCGGCGTGATTTATGGCGCGGTCTTCTGGGCAGACATCAAGACGCATAGCGGCGGCAACATCCGGCCAAAGATTGCGGCGCTGCCGACCACCGCCGAATACCGTGCCATGCTGTGGCGCATTTCGGTGATCGTGTTCATCACCACGGCGGTGTCGAGTATAATCTTCCAGTCCACGACGTTCGCCCTGCCGAAAGTGTTCGACGAGCGTCTGCGTGGGCTGGCGTCATCGGCGACCGGCCTCGGGCAACTGGCGTTCATGGTGTTCGCTGTGGCATCCGTCGGGCAGTTGATCGTCGGCTTTTTCCTCGATCGGGTCGGGCCGCGCAGCGTGTTCATGTCGGTGGCGGTCGTGCAGACGATCTTCTTTGCGCTGATGCCTGGGCTGATCGACGGCCCGGCGTTGCTGTGCGCGCTCGCGTTCATGCTGGCGGCGTTCGGGCAGATCCCGATCAACGACTACATGATCAGCCGGATGGCGCAGGGCGAATTTCGTGCCCGGATCTATGGCTTGCGGTACGTGGTCAGTTTCAGCGTCCTCGCGGCGACGCTGCCGCTGATCAAGTTTGTCTATGCGACGTGGGGGTTCGATATGCTGTTTCGCATTCTGGCGGTCGCGGCGGCCCTCATTCTCGTCGTGGTGTCACAATTGCCGGCGCGTCTGCCGCAGCCGCAAATGCTGCCTGCGGCAACGTGACCTTATGCTGTTGCCATCCGGGCGCTGGCGTCGGGACATTGCTGGGGCTAGGGCTAGCGCAAATGGCGCGACTCTTGTATCGCCAAGCCTCGATCTGGCCAAGCCTTGATCTGGCTAAAACTCGAAGACGTGCCATCTTGTCCATCAAATCAGTGAGTCGTGACAGCGACTGCGCGGGGGCGCATGGGGGAAGTTTTTGCAAAACTATCAAGGCAATAGTGCGCTAGCCGAGCGCATGGATCTTGTCGACCTGAGCAGCGATGACGCACCGCCGCCGCCACGCGTCGACATGCGCAAGGAGCAGGCGCGGCGCTGGGCGCGTCATTGCGCCCAATTCCGGCGTGCCGATCACGTGCGCGCTTATGGGCAGATCGTCAGCACGATGCTGCCGTTGGCGGCGCTGGTGGTAGCGATGTTCCTGACTGTTGAGCATGCCTATGGGCTGACGCTGTTGCTCGCGTTGCCGGCGGGCGGGCTTTTGGTGCGATTGTTCATCATCCAGCACGATTGCGGGCACGGCTCGTTTTTCGCCTCGCCACGTATGAATTCAGCCGTCGGCCGCGTCATGAGCGTGTTCACACTTGCGCCTTACAGTTTGTGGCGGCGCGAGCATGCCGCCCATCACAACGGTTCCGGCAACCTTGAAAAGCGCGGCATCGGCGATATCGACACCAAGACGGTGGCCGAGTATCTCGCCGCGTCGCGGTTGGAGAAATTCCGCTATCGGCTGTATCGCCATCCCCTGTTTCTGTTCGGGTTCGGCGTGCCGTTTTATTTCCTCATTCTGCAGCGTTCGCCGTGGCTACACGGGCTGAAGGCTGCTGAGGCATGGCGCAGCGTCATGGCCTTGAACCTCGCGATTGCGGCCGTCTATGGCGGGCTCGGGCGGTTGTTGGGCTACGCCGATGTGGCGATGGTGTTGCTGCCGATGCTGCACGTCGCGGCTGCCCTCGGCGGCTGGTTGTTCTTCATTCAGCATCAGTTTGACGAGACCGAGTGGTCGCCACCTGAAGAATGGGACATGCAGATCGCGGCGGTACACGGCAGTTCGTACTACGTGTTGCCCAAGGCGCTGCAGTGGATCACCGGCAACATCGGCCTGCATCATGTGCATCATCTGAATTCCATGGTGCCGAACTACCGCCTGCAGGAATGCCTCGACGCGTTGCCGGAACTGGCCGACGTCAATCGCTTGACGATCTTGGAAAGCCTGCAATGCGTGAAGCTGACGCTGTGGGACGAGAACAAGCGTCGGCTGGTCGGCTATCGTGAAGCGCTCGAAGCGACCGCTGGCTGAAATCCCGTAAGGCGCAATAGCCCTTCCGCGTCTTGCGCCGGCCGCGCAGGCGACACTCGATGGCTTGGCACCCGGCACCCGGCACCCGGCGCAATACGGGAAAGCTATTGCGCCCTACGGGTCCATTCCGCCTTCAACCACGCACCCAAACCCACGCACGGTTGCCCGTCGTGGATTTGAGTAGGCCCGTGGTAGCGCGGATGTCGCCGCAACAGCCTTTCGGGTGGGCGACCGTGGCATCTCTCGGCACACGGTCCCCTTAATGCGGCGTCATCCGGCT
>JANXYD010000234.1 GCA_025350265.1 Hyphomicrobiaceae bacterium
ATTACGTGGTGAAGCCGTTTTCGGTGGCGGAATTGATGGCGCGTGTGAAGGCGCTGTTGCGCCGCTCAGCGCCCGACCGTATCGCCGACGTGCTCAGTTTCGACGGCATCGTGCTGGATCGCTCAGCGCACAGCGTCAAACGCGGCGATGCCGAATTGCGGGTCGGTCCGACGGAGTTCAAGCTGCTGGTATTTTTTCTGGAAAATCGGGGGCGTGTGCAATCACGGCAACAGTTGATCGACGGCGTGTGGGGGCGTGACAGCGTCATCGACGAACGCACCGTCGACGTGCATGTAGGCCGCTTGCGCAAGGCGCTCAGCATTGGCGATAGCGCCGAGCCCGTCGGCGAAACGGCTGATCGCATCGGCGACACCACCGATCCCATCCGTACGGTGCGTGGCGGCGGTTATGTTTTCGGGCACAGATAGTTCAGCCCGATCCCAATCGAATTGAGCGCTTGAGGCGACAGGTTTATGCCAGTCGCACCGTTACTCACTTGCCGACGATAGAGAGCGGCTGTCTCAGGGAGTACGACGTGGTGAGGTGAAATTGTTCCGAATGCTACCGCTGCTCTGTGTCCTGGCGCTGCCCGCAACGCATGCGATGGCGCAAGATGGAAAAGGTGTGAGCGTCAACGGCCTACCGTTGAAACGATGCAGCGTCTGCTCGACGGAAAAATGGCCATGGCCAAGTCTGCCTTGCAGCTCAACGATGCTCAATTGAAGCTGTGGTCGCCGGTGAAAGATATTGTGCGCAAGTCGCAAGCAGAACGCGCTGCGCGTCGCGCTGAATGGATCGAGCAGCGGTGCGATGGTGGCCGCGGCGGTTGGTGGCATGCAAAGGATAAGCGCTGGAACGACTGAAGCGCCTGCCTGATGGCGCCGGTGAAAGCCAGGGCCATCAGGCAGCTTCTGCTGTTCGGCGCGGCGTGAGCGGGCTTCAACGCACACGCTCTTTTTGCCGTCAGGCCGCCAATTCGGCACTCCGTCGCGCGGCAGCCGCCACAGCGGCCGTCATCAGGTCCTGCATCCCGCCCGTCGCCATCAGCACTTGCAGTGCGGCATCTGTCGTGCCGTGCGGCGAGGTCACGTTCTGACGCAAGGTCGCTGCCGGCAAATCCGAACGGTGCAGCATTTCGCCCGCGCCGGCCACCGTCCAGCGCGCCAATTGCGCGGCCAGATCCGCCGGCAAACCGGCTTTGACGCCGGCTTCCGCCAAACACTCCGCCAGCAGAAAAACATACGCAGGACCGGAGCCCGACACCGCCGTCACCGCGTCGATCAGGCTCTCGTCATCGACCCAGCCGACCGCGCCGACCGCGCACAAAAGCTTGTCGCACAGCGCTTTCTGTTCTGGTGTCACATGCTCATTGGCGAATGCTGCCGTGATGCCACGCCCGACGCTCGCGGGCGTGTTGGGGATGGAGCGCACCACAGCCGCGCCTTTGGCCAGGCGTTTTTCGAAACTCGCTACCGTCTTGCCCGCTGCCACCGACAGCACCACGGTTTGCGGGCCGGCGAGTTTCGCCACGCTCGGAAAAACCTGGTCCATCATCTGGGGCTTCACCGCCACCACGATCACTGCCGGCAGTTCCGAAAGCGCCAATGCCGCCGCCGCACGAATTCCGTGCGCCTGCAGAATTGCGGCGAGTTCCGGTGGCGGACCGGGATCCTGCACGACGATGCCTTGGGGATCGAGGCCCTGATCAAGCCAGCCTTTGAGCAATGCTCCGCCCATGTTGCCAGCGCCGACCAGAAGCAGCGTGCCCGGAATTTCGAGAGCCATGCGGTTTCCATTTGTTGAGGGGGTGTGCGAGCGGTTTACGCCGTTGGCGCGCGTTGAGCAATTGCAACGCCCTCAAACGCCGCTCTTTAGCCTTTCAAAATAGAACGGGAGAGTTTCGGGGAGCCCGCTCCCCGAACGGGGTTTGGGGTGGCAGCCCCATTCGCGGCGCAGCGCCAGCGCCAGGTGACGAAACTCGGACCCAGTTACGATGCCCGTTCTCCGGCATCTTTCAATCTGGCAACCGATCGGCCATAAACGTCGCCGAAACCCGTCAACGGAACTCCGCTCATGCTGCACCTTGCCGACAATCTTAACCGCCTCGGCACAGAAACCGCGTTCGAGGTGCTGGCGCGCGCCGCCGCGCTGTCGGCTCAGGGTAAGGATATTATCAACCTCGGGATCGGCCAGCCCGACTTCAAGACACCGCAGCATATCGTCGAAGCGGCGATCAAGGCGCTGCGCGACGGGCATCACGGTTACACGCCGTCGAACGGCATCGAGCCGTTGCGGGTGGCTGTTGCGGCCGATCTTCACCGTCGTCACGCAGTCGAGGTCGATCCCGGCAACGTGGTGATCATGCCCGGTGGCAAGCCGACGATGTTTTTCGCCATCTTGATGTTCGGCCAGCCCGGCGCTGAGATCATGTATCCTGATCCAGGCTTCCCCATCTATCGTTCGATGATCCAATATACCGGGGCCACTGCCGTGCCGATCGCGCTCAAGGAGCAGAACGGGTTTTCGTTTTCTGCCGACGAAGTGCTCGCCCAGATTACGCCCCGGACATCGCTGATCATCGTCAACACACCCGGCAATCCAACCGGCGGCGCGGTGCCGGAAAGCGAAATCAAAAAACTGGTCGCGGGCCTCGCCAGGCATCCGAACGTGGCCATCATGGCCGACGAGATTTATTCGCAGATGCTTTACGACGGGGCCGAGCACGTAAGCTTCCTGCGCTATCCGGAAATTCGCGATCGCCTGATCATTCTCGACGGCTGGTCGAAAACCTACGCGATGACAGGTTGGCGGCTCGGCTTCTCGGTGTGGCCGAAGGATCTGGTCGAGAAAGTGGTGCGGCTCAACGTCAACTGTCACAGTTGCGTCAATGCGCCGACGCAGTTCGCCGGTATCGCGGCGCTCGAAGGCCCGCAGGACGCCGTGCACACCATGGTCAAGGCGTTCGATGAACGGCAGCGCGTCATTGTCGGGCTGCTCAATCAGTTGCCGGGTGTAACCTGCGTCAACCCAGGCGGGGCGTTCTATGCGTTTCCCAACATTACCGGTACCGGACTGTCGGCCAAGGAACTGCAGAACGCGATGCTCGAAAAAGCCGGCGTCGCCACCGTCGCCGGCACCAGCTTCGGCATTCACGGCGAAGGCTACGTGCGTTTCTCCTACGCCAACTCCGTCGATAATATCCGCAAAGCCATCGAGCGGATCGGTACGCTGCTGCTGGACCTGAAGACTTAGGCGCTCACCACTTCAGCCGGCAGCCTTGCTGTTCACAGGCGCGGCGGTTCCAGGCTTTGAATTCAGACAGCGTGCAGGGCGTTAAGACGCGCCGGCCGCTGGGGCTGAAGACGGCGGGAATGTTTTTCGGTTGGCTGAATTCGCAGGCGTGGGTCGAGGCGACGAACCGCTTTGCCACGCCCTTGCACAGGCACGACCACGGCTGACCGGCATCGGCCGTTGCCATGCCGCCAAGCAGAGCAAGTGTCGCGAACTGCACAGTCGTCGCCCGCGCTCCAAGTGTCCAACGCGTCTTCATGGAGCCCCCGGTGGTGAAAGTGGAAAATGCGGACACGTGCAGGCCGAACAAGCATCTTGCCACGGACTTTTTTGTCAGTGTGTTTGAATGTGCGTCCATTGGCAACAGGAGTGCGCTGATGAAATCGGTTAGCCAAAGCATCGTCACTATTCGTCGCGCGGTGGTTGCCGATTTGCCGGCGGTCACCAGGCTGCGTCAGCACTTGTCGACGGCGGGGCGCTCGCGACGACCGGACATTTACAGGCCCACGCCACTAGGTCAGACCGAAGCCCTGTTCCTGACGCAGCTCACCTATCCTGGCGATGCCATCTATGTCGCCGAGGCCGACTGCGTGGTGATCGGCTACGCCTGGACCAATACCGGCGACGGCACCGGCAACGATGGCATGTTCCCGCGCCGGTATACCTACGTGTACCAGCTCGTCGTCGATCCTGCAGCGCAGCAGCAAGGGGCGGGACGTGCGCTGTTGGCAGCCATCGAAGCGGATGCGACCGCCGACGGCGTCGAGGTGCTGCAGTTGAACGTCGACGCTACCAATGAGGAGGCCAGGGTATTCTACGACCGTGTCGGCTGGGCTACTGTGTCCGAGATGCGCCATGGAACGAACCCGCTCACGCGGGAGGCTGCTGCACGAGGGGCCGGAGCAAGTGGTTGGGTCTGCGGTAACCAGTTGAAGCGTTGGCGTTAACGGGCGGGTG
>JANXYD010000317.1 GCA_025350265.1 Hyphomicrobiaceae bacterium
CGCTGCCGCAGTCGCCGCAACAGTACAAGCAATTGCTGATGGTGGCGGGCTTCGACCGCTATTTCCAGATCGCGCCCTGCTTCCGCGACGAAGACCCGCGCGCCGACCGCACGACGGTGCACTATCAGCTCGATGTGGAAATGAGCTTCGTCGAGCAGGAGGATGTGTTCCAAACCATGGAGCCTGTCATCACCGGAGTGTTCGAAGAGTTCGCGCAGGGCAAGTCGGTGACCAAGGGCTGGCCGCGCATTCCCTACGAGGATGCGATCCGACGCTATGGCTCGGATAAGCCGGACCTGCGTAATCCGATCGAAATGGCTGATGTGACGGAGCACTTCCGGGGCTCCGGGTTCAAGGTGTTCGCCGGCATGATCGAGAAGGACCCGAAGGTGCGGGTATGGGCCATTCCGGCGCCGACCGGTGGCAGCCGCGCGTTTTGTGACCGGATGAACGGCTGGGCGCAGAAGGAAGGCCAACCCGGACTGGGGTATATCATGTGGCGCGCCGAGGAGGGCGCAGCGGGTGCAGGTCCGATTGCCAAGAACATCGGGGCGGATCGCGCAGGGGCTATTCAAGCGCAACTCGACCTGAAGACTGGCGATGCGTGCTTCTTTGCCGCCGGAAATCCGGACAAATTCTATAAGTTCGCGGGGCTGGCGCGAGATCAGATTGGGCGTGAACTCAAGCTCGTCGACGAGAGCAAGTTCGCGCTGGCGTGGATCGTCGACTTCCCCTTCTACGAGTGGAACGAGGACGAGAAAAGAGTCGAATTCGCCCACAACCCGTTCTCGACGCCGCAGGGCGGCGATGCGGCCCTTGATGCGGCGACTACAGACGAGGCGAGGCTCAAGCTGAAGGCCTTCCAGTACGACATCGTCTGCAACGGCTTCGAGATCACCTCGGGCGGAATCCGCAACCATCGGCCCGAGACGATGGTCAAGGCCTTCGAGATCGCCGGCGTCAGCCGCAAGGAAGTCGAAGAGCGCTTCGGCGGGCTTTATCGGGCGTTTCAGTTCGGCGCGCCGCCACACGGCGGCATGGGCACCGGCATCGATCGCATCGTCATGCTGGTGACGGGGGCCGACAACCTGCGCGAGGTCAACCTGTTTCCGATGAACCAGCAGAACATGGACCTGCTGATGGGCGCGCCGAGCGAAGTATCCAACAAGCAGTTGCGCGAGTTGCACGTGCGGGTAGATGTGCGGGACGAGAAGAAGGCCTAAACGGACGCCAGGGTCGTTCCGGTGTTAGTTGAGTCGCGGAACGACGCTAGCACTGTGTTTTGTCGTGCTTCTTAACGGAAAACCGCTCACACCCCGGATCTCGTCCGAGGCATGCTTTCTCCGGAAGAACTCTAATCGACGCCGGCTTGGGCAAACAGCAGCTGCACGTCGGGGATGGCGCTGATGTAAACCAAACCGGTGGCGACAATGGCCAAACCGGCGAGCACGAATGGAATGCGTGCCACGAACGGCAAGCGGGCAAAAAATGTGCTGAGTTGAGTCATGACAGCCTCAATTTAAATATAATAGCTCAAGATAACACGACTATTACTGCGACCTAAATAGTAAGTTCTTATGTGAATTATTGATCCTACGGGGGTATTGGGCCTTTATCGAACTTAGCGACACAACCAACGATTGCGTCGGCGCTTTTTTTGACAGATGCCTGCCTTTCCCTGCGAAATCTGCTACCGAACGCGGCGAGACGGCATTCCGGCCGGCCAGAACAGAAACGTGATATCCATGCCACCGCCCAGGCGCATCCTCTGCATCGGTCATTCAGCCCTCGACAGGATCTATCGGATCGAGGCGTTTCCGCCAGAACCGACGAAGGTGCGCGCGTTGGAGCACGTCGAAGCCGGCGGCGGGATGGCCGCCAACGCGGCGGTGGCGATTGCGCGGTTGGGCGGGAAGGCCGAGTTGTGGAGCCGTATCGGCGACGATGCCGCCGGTCAGACCATCAAGGCCGGGTTGAAAAGCGAGCGGGTCGACGTGCGCTACTTGCAGGCGTTCGAGGATGCACGGTCCTCGACGTCGGCCGTCATCGTCGACGACCGGGGTGAGCGGCTGATCGTGGGGCAACGCGACACCGGGATGCCGTCGTCCACCGACTGGCTGCCGCTGGAACGTATCGGCGAAATGCACGCCGTGCTTGGCGACGTACGTTGGCTCGAAGGCATCCGGGCAGTGTTTTCACGCGCGCGCGAAGAGGGCGTGCCGACCATTCTCGATGCCGACCTCGGCGCACGCGAGGTGCTGCCGGAAATTCTAGCGCTGACAGATTATGCCATCTTCAGCCGTCCTGCATTGCGCGAATACAGCAGGCATCCAACGGACGCACCCGATCTCGGGCCGGCGCTCGATCATGTGCTCTCGCTCGGCCCGATGCATGCGGGTGTGACGCTGGGCGGGCTTGGCTACCGCTGGCATGAGAAGGGCGCGCTCGGGGATCTTTTGACTGGGCACGTACCCGCGCCGGCGATCGACGTCATTGATACGACGGGGGCCGGCGACGCGTTCCACGGAGCGTTCGCGCTGATGCTGGCCGAGGGGCATTCGACGCATTTTTGCGCGACGGTGGCGGCGGAGGTCGCCGCGCGCAAATGCACGCGGCTGGGGTCACGATTTGGCCTGCCGCGACGCACCGAGGTGGTGGCGTTGCAGACGAAGGCATAGCCCCCGAGGGCCGATAATACGCGTCGAAGACGCCGATAGCCGGTACAAGAATAATTTATTATGTACAATACATAACGGCGCTCAAAATACTGTCTAGTTGCGTTATTTTCAATCAACTAGCATCGCCCCGTTGATAAACTTCAGCGGGGCAAACAGCACGATTCAAAAAGAAGCATGCTGCGTCGTTGGACGCCAGACAGGGCGATAGGGACCGCTGCTTGAATATGGGGCGTAGTGAACTTCGGACGGCAGCGCTTGGGCTTGGCTGTTGGGCAGAGCACCGGCGCTGGCCAGAGTTGGCAGCAGGATGATTAGGAACAGAGAGAAAACAATTTTCATAGCACGCTCCTCTGCGGCCTCGATGCGCAAAGCTTCACGCGTAACTTTACGCTATTCAAAACGGAATTTATTGATTGCCATCAATGGCCTGCCATACACGCATCGCGCCATTGACTGTGGATGCGGCGCAAAAATTTGAAGAAAATACAGGGTATGCAAAAAATCAATCGAGCGACCCGTCCTCGAACACAGTCGCTCGAACGTTCCTAAGACCGGCGGTATCGATTTCAGCCACCGCCGGTTTCGGCCTTATTCTGCTCCCAGAACTTCTCGATGCCCTTCTGGGTCTTCAGGTCGGTTTCGTCGGCCAACACCGGGGCCACCGTCAGCGAAACAAAGGTCGCGGCGACGAGGGCGAAAATTGTGCGCTTCATAATGCTTTTCCTTTGCAAATAATAAATTCTGCCTATGTGAGTTTCGATAATAAGCTCACTCTCAAATAATAATACCAGACAGAATAAAGTCAATCAAATTTGGCGTCCGCCGATTTTGATTATAACGAATAATCAGCAGACCGATCGCCCCGCCATCGCGGGCTTTCCGGGGGCAATCTGGACAGTTCGAATGCAGTTCGGTCCGTCGATCACAAACACGTGACCCTGAACGGATCAAATCGGCGCCGCGCCGTCGACGTAGACGCGGTGGACGCGGCGGCCGAGACGCGTCAGTAATTCGTAGCCGATGGTGCCGGCGCGGTCGGTCAAATCATCGATTGTCGTGCGACTGCCGAGCACTTCGACCCACGCGCCACGCCGGGCCAACGAGGGCGGCACGCCCGTTACGTCGAGTGTTATGAGGTCCATCGAGACGCGGCCGATCACCGGCACTGCATGCGGGCCGATGAAGCCAACGGCACCGGCGCTGCGATCGACGCGCGAGATGGCGCGCAGGAAGCCGTCGGCATAGCCGCAGGCGATGGTGGCGACCTGCGTCGGGCGATCGCAGGTGAAGCTTGCGCCATAGCCGACGCTGTCGCCTTCGACCACGTCGCGCACTTGCAGGATGCGCGCCTTCAATTCAACAACCCATTGCATCGGATTGGCCTCACCGACGAAGGCGCGGCCGCCGAACAGCGCGATGCCAGGACGCACCAGATCGTATTGAAAGTCCGGCCCCAGGAAAGTGCCGGCGGAATTGGCGAGGCTGGCCGGGGCAGGCGGCAATTTGGCGCGCAAGAGTTCGAACGCTGCGCGCTGTTGTCGGTTTTTGGGATGCAGCGGCTCGTCGGCGCAGGCAAGGTGGCTCATAATCAGGCTGCAGCGGAACTGGCCCAGCAGATCGGGTGTGGCGGCCAGACTATCGACTTCGGCTGCGGGCAATCCAAGGCGGTTGATGCCGGTATCGAGATGGATCGCGGCGCGCAGGCGCTGGCCCTTGGTCGAGCAGAACTCCGCCCATTCGCGGATCTCATCGAGGCTGCCGAGACAGGGGCGGAGGTCGAAGCCGGCATAATGGGCGGCGGCACCCGGAAGAAGGCCATCGAGAACATAGATGACGATGCTCGGATCGATCGAGCGCAGCCGCCGCGCTTCGGCCAAAGTGGCGACGAAAAAGGTCTTGCAGCCCTCGTCGCGCAGGGCGGTCGCGATCTCGTCGAGGCCGAGACCATAGGCGTCGGCCTTGATGACGCCGGCGCATTCGGCGGAGCCAGACTTGCGGTTGATCGTCGCCCAGTTGGCGCGCAGGGCGGCGAGGTTGATGGTCAGCACGGCGCGGGCATCGACCGGGACGGTGACGCGATGCATACGCCGATCGAGCGCTGACTCAGGCCCATGTTGCATCATCATCGATCCCAATGAGTTGAGTGGGCGGAGTGTACGCCATTCGGCCGATATTCGATATGGATGGTCGATGAGTGGTGCGAGTGCATTTGGAAAGGCCGGGCCGGGCACGCATCCGGTCCTGAGGGAGGTCGGGTAGCCGACCTCCGACCTGACTTGGCGCGCTTGTCGAGGATGCCAGCGCATGCGAGGTTGGGCGGTGAGTGGGCAGACAGCGTAAGTTCAGGGATTGGCATGAAGGCGCCGGATTTCATCTATTGCAGGGCTGAGAGCCTTGCAGACGCTTTGCGCCTCAAGGCTGAACATGGGGACCAAGCGCGCTGGCTGGCAGGTGGACAGAGTCTGCTGGCGGCACTGGCGTTTCGACTGTCGGAGCCGACGGCGCTGATCGATATTTCGCGAATCGACGCGCTCAGAGGCATCACGTTCGACGCAGGGGTAGTGCGGATCGGTGCGGGTACGACACACACGGCACTCGGCGTGTCCGACATTATCAGGCGACACGTGCCGCTGCTGGCCGAGGCGGTGCCGCTGATCGCGCACGCAGCCATTCGCAACCGTGGGACGATCGGCGGCTCGCTGGCGTTCGCCGATCCCGCCGCCGAATTGCCGGCCTGCTGTGTGGCGCTGGAGGCGACATTGATTGCGGTGGGTCCCAAGGGCGAGCGGCGCATCGCTGCCAACGCGTTTTTCGAGGGCGTCTATGCGACGGCGCTGCGCGATGACGAACTGCTGACGTGGATCGAAATTGTTGCGGCTCAGGCCGATGAACAGCAGACGCTGGTGGAATTGACGCGGCGCTCCGGCGACTATGCGATGGCTGGCGTCGCCGCCGTGCTGCGTGGCGACGCGGCCGAGATCACGCATGCGCGGCTGGTGTTTTTCGCGCTTGGCGACAGGCCGGTTGCGGCTGCAAAGGCTGCAGCGCTGCTGGTCGGCAAGCCGCTCGACGAGGCACAAGTTGCCTTGGCCGCTACGGCGTCCGCGCAAGAGATCGATCCGGCCGGCGACCTCAATGGCGGGCCGGAGATGAAGACGCATCTGGCGCAAGTGGTGTTGAGCCGCGCACTCAGGCAAATCATGACCCAGGCTAAAGCCAAGGCCGAACGGACCGCAGCATGACGACGCACTCCATCACAGTGACGGTCAACGGCGAAAGCGTGCGACGAGCGGTCCAGGCACGGCTGCATCTGATCGATTTTCTGCGCGGCGATCTCGGCCTGATGGGCAGCCACGTGGCGTGCGAGCACGGCGTGTGCGGCGCGTGCACGGTGCGCGTCGACGGGGCCATCGTGCGTGGGTGCCTGGTGCTGGCGGCCAGCCTGGACGGTGCCAGTGTCGAGACAATCGAAGGCGTATCCGACCGTGGCGAAATCCGCGATCTGCAGGATGCGTTCATCGCGCGGAACGCGGCGCAGTGCGGGTTCTGCACGCCGGGCATGTTGATGTGCGCGGCCGATCTGCTGGGGTCGAACGCGCAACCGACGCGCGCCGAGATCCGGGAGCATATCTCCGGCAACTACTGCCGTTGCACCGGGTACCAGGCGATCGTCGACGCGATCGAGACGACGGCGCTCAAACGCGTCAGTTCCGACGCCGGTGGAGCCAAGCCATGAGCGCCATCATCGATCCGGCCGCGCTCGACCGGCCCAACTCCTACATCGGCAAATCAGTGCCGCGGCCGAACCTGCCGAAGCTGGTCGAGGGGCGCGGGCAGTACGTCGACGACGTGGTGTTGCCGCGCATGGTGCATGTGGCGTTCGTGCGCTGCCCGCATGCGCACGCGTTGATCAAGCGGATCGATGCGAAGGACGCGCTGGCGGTGCCGGGGGTGTTGCGGGTGTTCACCGGGCAGGACCTGGCTGTTGTGTGCGATCCGTGGGTGGCTGTTCTGGTGCATCTGGCCGGCATGAAGAGCGCGCCGCAGTATCCGTTGCCGCTCGTCCGCGCGACCTGGCATGGCGAGGCTGTTGTCGCGGTAGTGGCTGACACGCGGGCGCTCGCCGAGGATGGCGTGAGCCGGGTGCTGGTGGATTATGATCCACTGCCGGCGGTCGCCGACATGGAGACAGCGCTCGCACCCGGCACGCCGTTGATCCATCCGGAGCTTGGCGACAATCTGTGCTTCCAGCGCATCAACGAGAGCGGCGATGTGGCCGCCGCGTTCAAAGCCGCGCATAAGATCGTGGAGGCAACGTTCCACACCGGGCGGCACACCGGCGTGACGCTTGAGCCGCGCTCGATCCTGGCCGACTACAACAAGGGTTCGGGCAAACTGGTGGTGCATCACTCGACGCAGGCGCCGCACATGATGCAGGGCGTGTTCGCCAAGCAGTTGCGCATGGCGGAGGGCGACGTGCGCGTCATCTGCGTCGACGTCGGCGGTAGCTTCGGCATCAAGGTGCACGTCTATCCCGACGAAGTCGCGACCGTCGCCATCGCCAAGCTGATGGGCCGCCCGGTGAAGTTCATCGCCGACCGACTGGAGAGCTTTGGCAGCGACATCCACGCGCGCGATCACCGCATCCACGGCAAGATGGCTGTCGATGCGGAGGGTCGCATCACCGCTATCGACATCGACGACCTCACTGGCATTGGACCTTATTCGGTGTATCCGCGCACCAGCGCCATCGAGGGCAATCAGGTCATCAACCTGGTCGGCGGACCGTACGATTTTGCCAATTATCGCGCCAAGACCACGGTGGTACTGCAGAACAAGACGCCGACGTGCCAATATCGGGCGGTCGGTCACCCCATTGCGGTAACGGTGACGGAGGGTCTGGTGGACCTCGCCGCCGAGGCGTTGGGGATGGACCCGATCACGTTTCGGCTGAAGAATCTGATGCGCGACGACAGCTATCCGCGCACCTCACCGGCGGGCATGAAGTTCGAGGGTCTGAGCCATATCAAGTCGCTGGGCCGGCTGATGGACATGATCGACTATCCGGCGTTGCGCGCCGAGCAGGACGCAGCCCGCGCCAAGGGCATTTATCGCGGCATCGGGTTTGCCGCTTTCATCGAGCTGACCAATCCGAGCCCGTTCATGTACGGCATCGGCGGGGCGCGCATTTCGGCGCAGGACGGCTGCAGCGTGCGAATCGATCCGGATGGATCGGTTGTTGCCGCGACCGGTGTCACCGAGCAGGGCCAGGGCACCGAGGGCATCATCCGGCAGATCGTCGCCGAGGCGGTGGGCGTGGCCGTAGGCGCGGTGCGGGTGATCACTGGTGACACGCAGAACACGCCCTACGGCGGGGGCACCTGGGCGTGCCGGGGTGCCGGCATCGGCGGGGAGGCGGCGCTGCAGGCGGGCCTCGCCACGCGGGCGGCGGCGCTCGAGGTGGCTTCGGCGATGCTGCAGGCGCACGCCGACACGCTGGATATCGTCGACGGGAATATCGTCGACCGGGCGACGGCTATCATCCGCATGCCGCTGTCGGAGTTGACGCGCATCGTCTATTTCCGTGGGGACACGCTGCCGCCAGGGCTGCCGCGCGAGTTGATGCAAACGCGGCATTTCATCACCAAGGAGTATCCGTTCGCGTTCACCAACGGCATCCAGGCGTGCTGGCTGGAGGTGGATGTGGAGACGGGGCTGATCAAGCTGCTGAAACATTGGGTGGTGGAAGATTGCGGGCGCATCATCAATCCGCTGCTCGTCGACGAGCAGGTGCGCGGCGGCGTGGTGCAAGGCATCGGCGGGGCGCTTTATGAGCACTGCGCGTATTCGCCGGAGGGGCAATTGCTGGTCGGTTCGATGGCTGATTATCTGGTGCCGATGGCGGCTGAAATGCCGGATATCGAGGTCGGCCACATCGAGACGCCGACGCGGGAGAGCCTGCTTGGAGCCAAGGGTGCGGGCGAGGCTGGCACTGCCGGTGCGCCTGCTGCCATCATGAACGCGATCAACGACGCGCTGAGGCCGCTCGATGCCCAGGTCCTGGCGCAACCGTTTTCGCCGGAGCGGATTTTGCAGGCGTTGGGCAAGGTGCCGATGCGCGGGTAATTTCCCCCACGACTGTCGACTTATGCTTGTCGCCGGGACCATAGGAGTGAACCGCCCTTCACTTTCATCCTAGGCCTTGTGCCTAGGACCCAGCGCGCCGCATACTGCAGACACTGAATTTTTTTGGCCACATCGCTTCACCCGCGCAACGTGGTGCGACTGATTGTGGACGCAAAAGCCGATCGAACGGAGCCACCCAATGGACATGACCGGTGAACAGAAGATCGCGGCACCCAGGCAGACGGTGTGGCTGGCGCTGAACGACGCGGAGGTTTTGCGTGCCTGCATTCCCGGCTGCACGGCGCTGGAGAAAACGTCAGACACGGAGATGACTGCGGCGGCGACGCTGTCGGTGGGTCCGGTCAAGGCCAAGTTCACCGGCAACGTCACTCTCAGTGAAATCGATGCGCCGACCAGCTATGTCATTTCCGGCCAAGGCAGCGGCGGCGTCGCGGGCTTCGCCAAGGGATCGGCCAAGGTGGTGCTCGCCGACGACGGGCCGGACGCGACGCTGCTGACCTACACCGTCAAGGCCGACGTCGGCGGCAAGATCGCCCAACTCGGCGGGCGACTGATCGACCAGACCGCGAAGAAACTCGCCGGCGAATTCTTCAAGAGCTTCAGCGACGTTGTCGGCCCGCATGCCGACGATGCCGACGAAGCCACTGTGGAAAAGAAGAAGGGATTTTTCAAGCGGTTATTGGGAAAGGCGTGAGGGACGGGTGGGACACGACATGGGTCGACACCCGCTAGGCATTGTCCCATCGCTCCGGATCGATCGCGCAACGCCGGGGCGGCTTTGGGCCAACAAGAGGCGCACGCAAATGCTGCAGTCAGTGATTTGACTGCAGCGTTTCACCTCGACGGCAGACGCAACTGTCGCTCGTTGGGCGATGACTATCCAACCTTCAGCGCCGAGAGTTGGGTGGTATCGTATCGGCTTCTCAGTTCACCGATCGCCTTTGCATCGGGTGGACCGCCATGGCCGGCCAGGACCGCAAGCTCTTCGAAGTAGTGCTCGTGACCAGGCGGCGAGACGGTCATGATCATCCGCGCCGGCTTGTCACTTGCATTGGCGATATTGTGCGGCACACCCGGCGGAAGAAACTTTCTACGTGCTGGAAGGCGAGTGCCAGTGGCAGGTCGGCGACCAGACAATCCGGGCCACGCCAGGCACCTACCTGTTCCTTCCGCCGGGTGTGCCGCACAATATCGCCAATGCAAGTGACAAGCCGGCGCGGATGATCATGACCGTCTCGCCGCCTGGTC